>NZ_JAMYRK010000035.1:0-64530 GCF_040321335.1 Mesorhizobium sp. M0437 | reverse complement strand
CCGGCCCGCATAACCTCGGATACCCCCCCTGGCGGGCTCCGAGCGGCGGCGAAGTGCGCGGCGCCGGCACAACGCAAAGCTCCGAACGCTCAAAGAGAGCGACCGGCCAGACAAGGAAGCGGACCGACCGATGTTGCGATTCCTGCTCACGCGCATAGCGTCGGCGATCCCGGTCCTCGCCATTCTGAGCCTGGTCACCTTCGCCATCATCCAGGCGCCGCCGGGCGACTATGCCGACTACATCCGCTCGCAGTTGATCAATCAGGGCGGGGCCTCATTCGCCGAGGCCGACGCGCAGGCCAAGGCCTATCGGATAGAACACGGTCTCGATAAGCCGCTGCCCGTCCAGTATTTCAACTGGATCGGCGGCATCATCACCCGCGGCGATTTCGGCTACAGCCTCTATTACAACAAGCCGGTGGCCGATGTGGTGGGCGAGCGGCTGCCGCGCACGCTGCTGCTGGCGCTGGTGTGCCATCTGCTGGCCTCGGTCCTCGGTATCACCTTCGGCATATGGGCGGCGACCAGGCAGTACAGCTGGATCGACAGTACGCTGTCAGCGATTTCCTTCCTCGGCATGACGGTGCCGCGCTTCCTGATGGCGCTGATCATCGTCTATCTGCTGGTCTTCCAGTTCAACGTTTCCGAGATCGGCAGCTTCTTTTCGCCGCAATTTGGCGGGGCGCCGTGGTCCTGGGCGAAGTTCGTCGATCTCGTCCGGCATGTCTGGCCGGTTGTCGCCATCGCCACCTTCGGCGGGCTCGCCTACAACATGCGGGTGATGCGCGGCAATCTGCTCGACACGCTGAACGCGCAATATGTCGAAACCGCTCGCGCCAAGGGCCTTAGCGGCGGTGCGGTCGTGATGCGCCATGCGGTGCCCAATGCGCTGCATCCGCTGGTCATGTATCAGGGCGTCGTGCTGCCCTATATGCTGACCGGCGAGATCGAGACCGCGATCATCTTTGCCCTGCCGACCGTCGGCCCGGCGATCGTTGGCTCGATGGCGGTCGGCGACGTCTATGTCACGGCGACATTCATGATGGTGCTGTCGGCGACGCTGATCGTCGGCAACATCATCGCCGACATGCTGCTCGTCATGCTCGATCCGCGTGTGCGCCAATATGCAGGGTCCTGAGATGCTTGCTTTCGAGCCCTCGCTGCCGCCACTTGCCGAGGAACCGGCCAAGATCAAGCCGCGCGGCAATGAGAGTTACATCGCACTCGTCTGGCGCCGCCTGAAACGGTCCTGGACCGGCATGGCCGGGCTCATCCTGGTCGCGTTTCTGGTGCTGCTGGCGGTGTTTGCCGACTTCTTCGCACCGATGGATCCCAAGGTGACCGATGTCGGCTTCGCCCCGCCGCAGATGATGAGCTTCCATGACAAGGACGGCAACTTCGTCTTCCAGCCACGCGTCTATGCCCTGGCGGATTCGGAAGACCTCGACCCGGTCACCTTCCAACCCGTCGTCGGGCCGGACTACGACCATCCGCGGCTGCTCGGCTTCTTCGTCAAGGGAGCGGAGTACAGACTGCTCGGCCTGCTTCCCGCGAACCGGCACTTCTTCGGCTCGACCGACGGCCAGCCGGTGCACTTCCTTGGCACCGACAAATTCGGTCGCGATGTGCTGGCTCGTGCGATCTATGGTTCGCGCATCTCGTTGATGATCGCATTGACCGTGGTCTTCATCGTCACCGTGATCGGCACGACGGTCGGCATGGTGTCGGGCTATTTCGGCGGCACATTCGACGTCTGGGTCCAGCGCTTCGTCGAACTGGTGCTCGCGTTTCCGCAATTGCCGCTTTATCTGGCGCTGACCTCGCTGGTTCCGGTGACGGCGCCGACGAATGTCTTCCTGGCCTTCGTGATCGTTGTCATGTCGGCACTCGGCTGGGCGCAGATGTCGCGCGAAGTGCGCGGCAAGACCCTGGCACTGGCGCGGATTGACTACGTTCGTGCGGCGATGGCGGTCGGCGCCACAGATGGCCGCATCATCATGCAACACATTTTTCCAAACGTGATGAGCCACGTGATCGTTGCGGTCACGTTGGCAATCCCCAGCGTGGTCCTGCTCGAATCCTTCCTCGGTTTTCTCGGCTTCGCGGTGAAGCCGCCGCTGATCTCCTGGGGCCTGATGCTGCAAGACACCGCGACGTATTCGGTCATCGGCACCTATCCCTGGATCCTCTCACCGGTCGGCTTCGTGCTTGTCACCGTCTTCGCGTTCAACGCGCTTGGCGATGGACTGCGCGATGCGGTCGATCCTTATTGAGCATGAGATGATGCAACACGCGCTCGTCAAATCCTTCGCACCGCCTGTCCGGCTCGACCATGACGGCCGTTCGGAAAACCCGGTCATTGATGCCCGCAACATCGCCGTCGATTTCAAGGTCGAACACGGCATGATCGAAGCCGTCAAGGACATCTCCTTCCAGCTCTATCGCGGCGAGACGATCGCCATTGTCGGCGAGTCGGGATCGGGCAAATCGGTGACGGCGCGCACCGTCATGGGACTGTTGTCGAAGCGCGCAGTCGTGTCGCCGAAATCGACTGTCGAATACAACGGGGCCAACATCCTGAAATTTTCCGAGCGTGCGCGGCGCAAACTGCGCGGCGACCGCATCTCGATGATCTTTCAGGAGCCGATGAGTTCGCTTAACCCGATCTACACGATCGGAAGCCAGATCGTCGAGGCGATACGGGTGCATCGCAAGATGAGCCGCAGGCAGGCCGAAGCAAGAGCGCTCGAGCTGCTGCAGCAGGTACAGATACCTGAGCCCCAGGCGCGGCTGAAACAATACCCGCACCAGCTTTCCGGCGGCCAACGCCAGCGTGTGATGATCGCCATGGCGCTGGCCAACGATCCCGATGTGCTGATCGCCGATGAGCCGACGACGGCGCTCGACGTCACGGTTCAGGCGCAGATCCTCAATCTCATCCGAAACCTGCAGAAGAAACTGCGCATGGCGGTGATCCTGATCACGCATGACCTGACCGTGGTGCGGCAGTTCTCCGACTATGTCTACGTCATGCAGCATGGGGAGATGCGCGAGCACAATGTGACGGAGAAGCTGTTCGCCAATCCGCAGCATCCCTACACCTGTCACCTGCTTGCCTCCGAGCCGCGCGGCCAGGCCAATCCGTTGCCGGAAGGCGCCGACGTTATTCTTGAAGCTAGGAATGTGCGCGTCTCCTTCATGCTGCGG
This sequence comes from Mesorhizobium sp. M0437, assembly GCF_040321335.1. Classification (NCBI taxonomy): domain Bacteria; kingdom Pseudomonadati; phylum Pseudomonadota; class Alphaproteobacteria; order Hyphomicrobiales; family Phyllobacteriaceae; genus Mesorhizobium; species Mesorhizobium sp. M0437. Next base: position 61,323 of record NZ_JAMYRK010000035.1, on the reverse strand, counting down.
CATGGCACGTTCATGAGGCCGGACCTGCGCGAACTCGTCGCCGTCGACAGCCTCAGCCTGACCCTTCGACGGCACGAGACGCTGGGTCTCGTTGGCGAATCCGGATCGGGCAAGACCACCTTCGGCGAGGCGTTGCTCAGGCTCAACACCACCGACAGCGGCGAGATCTATTTCGATGGCCGGCCGATCCATGGCTGTTCGCGCGCCCAGATGCGGCCGTTGCGGTCGCGCATGCAGGTCGTCTTCCAGGATCCGTTCTCGTCGCTCAACCCGCGCATGACGATCGGCCAGATCATCGAGGAAGGGCTGGTCGTCAACCGCATGGGCGCCACCAGGAACGATCGGATCGAGCGGGTGCGCGAGGCGCTGATCAGCGCCGGCATGCCCGGCGATATCCTCTCGCGTTTCCCGCACGAGTTTTCCGGCGGCCAGCGCCAGCGTATTGCGATTGCCCGCGCCGTCGCGCTCGAACCGGAATTCATCGTACTCGACGAGCCAACATCGGCGCTGGATCTCTCGGTCCAGGCGCAGATCATCGAATTGCTGCGCAAGCTGCAGCGCGAACGGGGCCTGAGCTACATCTTCATCTCGCACGACCTCAAGGTCGTGCGGGCGCTGTGCCACCGCGTCATCGTCATGCAGCACGGCAAGATCGTCGAAGAGGGGCCGGTCGACGAAGTCCTGTCCCATCCCAAGACCGCTTACACCGAACGGCTGGTCAAAGCCGCTTTCGAGGTAGCCTAATTGCTTATGCCGGAGGTTGTTGTGGCAAGAAATCCCAAGGTCGCTTTCATCGGAGCTGGCTCGACGGTGTTCATGAGGAACATCGTCGGCGACATATTGCAGCGTCCGGCTTTATCCGGCTCGACGATCGCGCTGATGGACATCAATCCGCAACGGCTCGAGGAAAGCGCAATCGTCGTCGGCAAGCTGATCTCGACGCTTGGCGTAAAGGCCAAAGCCGAAACCTATTCGGACCAGCGCAAGGCGCTGGCGGGCGCCGATTTCGTCGTCGTCGCCTTCCAGATCGGCGGCTACGAGCCCTGCACGGTAACTGATTTCGAAGTTCCGAAGAAATACGGGCTGCGCCAGACCATCGCCGATACGCTCGGTGTCGGCGGCATCATGCGAGGCTTGAGAACCGTGCCGCATCTCTGGAAGATCTGCGAGGACATGCTCGCGGTCTGCCCGCAGGCGATCATGCTGCAATATGTCAACCCGATGGCGATCAACACCTGGGCGATCGCGGAGAAATACCCCGACATCAAGCAGGTCGGCCTCTGCCATTCGGTGCAAGGCACGGCGATGGAACTGGCGCATGATCTCGATATTCCCTACGAGGAGATTCGCTACCGCTCGGCCGGCATCAATCACATGGCCTTCTACCTGAAGTTCGAGCATCGCCAGCCGGACGGCTCCTACCGCAATCTCTATCCGGATCTGCTGCGCGCCTACAGCGAAGGGCGGGCGCCGAAGCCGGGATGGAATCCGCGCTGCCCGAACAAGGTGCGCTACGAGATGCTGAAGCGCCTCGGTTACTTCGTCACCGAGAGCTCCGAACATTTCGCGGAATACACGCCCTATTTCATCAAGGACGGGCGCGAGGATCTGATCGAGAAGTTCGGTATCCCGCTCGACGAATACCCGAAGCGCTGCATCGAGCAGATCGAACGCTGGAAGGGGCAAGCGGAAGCCTATCGCTCGGCTGACAAGATCGAAGTGGAGCAGTCGAAGGAATATGCGTCCTCGATCATGAACTCGGTCTGGACCGGCGAGCCGTCGGTGATCTACGGCAACATCCGCAACAATGGCTGCATCACGTCATTGCCGTATAATTGCGCGGCCGAGGTGCCATGCCTCGTCGACGCCTCCGGCATTCAACCCACGTTCATTGGCGACCTGCCGGTGCAGCTCACCGCGCTGATCCGCACCAATATCAACGTCCAGGAGCTGACGGTCCAGGCGCTGATGACCGAGAACCGCGAGCACATCTATCACGCGGCGATGATGGACCCGCACACGGCGGCCGAGCTCGACCTCGACCAGATATGGTCGCTGGTCGATGATTTGCTGGTTGCGCATGGCGACTGGTTGCCGGCATGGGCGCGTGGAGCGCGCAGCGTTCGGGCAGCCTGACGCGCCAATCCACTTGGCTATTCGTTGTCGAGCTGAAGCAGGGCTGCCAGTTCGTCGCTCTATGCTGACCATAGAGCCCGCTTTGAAAGCGGCGCGGCGTTGCCGGCCGATGTTTCGAAATCGAAGAGCTTCTGCGTCACGAGTGCAGCCGCCCCTCTTGCCCAGGAATTGTCCTCCCAGTCCAGCAGCATTGGCGGTGCTTGTCGAAAGGTGTTTTGTCCGAGCGTCGCCCGCATCGGGCCAAACAGCGCATCGCCAAACGACACGGCTTCACCACCGACGACAATGACCTCCGGGTCGGTGATGTTGACAAGATTGGCGAGATGCCGGCCGATGCCATGTCCCGCTTCCTCGAGAATGGCGACGGCTCGCGGTTCGCGGTCTGCCAAGGCTGCCATAAGGCTGACTTTGCTATCCGTTTCGTTGTGCCCCGTGGCTTCGCGCCAGGTGCGCAGGATCGCCGGCTCGGCGTAATAGGCCATCAAGCAGCCGCGCTTTCCGCACTCGCAAAGGCGGCCGTTCTCCTCATATGAGGTGTGGCCGAACTTGCCGGCGGCACCGTTCGCGCCGCGATAGAGTTTGCCATCGAAGACGAGCGCGCAGCCGATTCCGACGCCGATCGCCAGCACAGCCATATTGCGGTGCTGGCGTCCCAGGCCGAAGAGTTGCTGGGCAATGGCATAGGCATTGGTGTCGTCCTCAAGCCACACGGGGACGTCTACCAGTTCGGCCAGCATCGGGCCAAGGGGAACGTTGTCCCAGTTGTAGCGATTGCTGCGGATACACACAGCCTTCTGGTTGTCTATGATGCCAGGCATTGAAATGCCGATCCCGGCAAGCTTGGCAGCGGGCCGATCGACAATGGAAATCAGCTCCGGTACCGCCTTGGCCAAGGTCGCTATGATGTGGTCGGGATCGCTGTCCGAGAGCTTGACGCGCAGAGAGCCCAGCGGATTGGTCGCAAGATCGGTGACCACGCATTCGACCGATCCGACCATCAGCTTGAAACCTATGGCAAGGCCGTTGGCATAGTTGATATCCACCGGGATAGGGCGGCGGCCAGCCGAGCCCACGACTGTCTTGCCTTCGATCAGCAGGCCATCCTCGATGAGGTCGGCCACGACGAAGGTGACCGCTGCCGGACTAAGGCCGGTAATTGACGCTATGTCGGCCCGGCTGCGCGCTCCTTCCTGCCGCAAGAGATTGAGGATCAGTCTGCGGTTCATCGCCCGAGTCGTGCTCGGGTCACCCTTGAGCTTCACGGATCCGCTTTCTTAATTTTGTAAATTAATTATTGCCTCTCGAGAAAACATATGCATAAGTTTGCCCGACTGTTCAACACCCGAACCGGGGGTCAGCGAAATTAATCCGGTTAGCAATGTCACCGCGCTCTGAAGGAGCGGGCAAGCATATTCCCTTGCCCGGGAGGTGAGCCGTGCCGTTGAGAAGAACAACCGCGCCGGCCGGTGTGCCAGTAGAGAATTGACAACACGGGAGGAGTAACAATGACGTTCAAGTGGATCGAAAAGCCGTCGACGCGGCGCAATTTCCTGAAGGGAGCTGGGGGGATTTCCGCTGGAGCCCTCGCGGGCTTCCCGATGCCGGCACTCAGCCAGTCGAGCGAAGTCACCATCATTTCCGACGAAAACAATGCCGATGCCCTGCGGATCTTGCGGCGCATCGCGGCCGACTTCGAGAAGCAGTCCGGCACCAAGGTTGTGATCAACAATATGGATCACGAGGCCCACAAGACCGCGATCCGCAACTACCTTGTCGCCGGCGCGCCGGATGTCTGCTTCTGGTTCTCCGGAAACCGCATGCGCGCCTTCGTCACTCGCGGCCTGTTCGACGACATTTCGGATCTGTTCGAGAAGGAAAAGTACAAGGACGTGCTGGGTGCCACGACCGGTGCCGTCACTGTCGACGGCAAGCAGTATGGCCTGCCGACTGGCGGCACGATGTGGGGCATGTTCTATCGCAAGGACGTCTTTGCCGAGCACGGACTGACGGTGCCGGCGACCTGGGACGAATTCCTTGCTTACGGCCAGAAGTCCAAGGCTGCCGGCCTTATTCCCGTCAGCATCGGCACCAAGGAACTCTGGCCGGCGGCCGGATGGTTCGACCAGATGAACCTGCGGATCAACGGTCTCGACAAGCACTTTGCCTTGATGAATGGCAAGATGGCTTACACCGACCCGGCGCTGACGCCTGTTTTCGACCACTGGGAAGAGCTGATCAAGCAGGGTTTCTTCACACCGGATCAGACGTCGTTCGGCTGGCAGGAGGCCGGCGCCTTCCTCGCCCAGAAGAAGGCCGGCATGATGAACCTCGGTGCCTTCGTGAAAGCTACTTTCCCTGAGCAGGATCTCGAGCAGCTGACATTCGCCCCTTTCCCGAAGATTGACGGCGCCCTCGACCGCTACGAAGAATTCTCGGTCAATTCGGTCCACATCCCGGCCAACGCCAAGAACAAGGCGGGTGCCCGCGAGTTCCTCGCGTTCTTCTACCAGCCGGAAAATTTCGGCCCTTATCTGGAACCCGGCGGCAACGTTCCGCCGCGCAACGACCTTCCGGCCAGCAAGGACCCGCTGGTCAACGCGGCTGTGGAAAGCCTGAAGACGGTGGCCGGCACGTCGCAATATTACGACCGTGACACCGATCCCGACATGGCCCAGGCCGGCCTGGTCGGCTTCCAGGAATTCATGGCCAAGCCGGAGCGCCGGGACGCCATTCTTCAGCGTCTCGAGGGAACCCGTCGCCGGATCTTCAAGATCTAGCGCCTCCCAGCGGAGGGGAGCGGGGTTCGTACTCTGCTCCCTGATGCTTTCCGTGAATGAGGTCTCCCAAAATGACGAAGCTTTGGCGCCGCCATCGCTGGTGGCTGACACCGACACTTCTGATCCTGCCAGCCGCTGTGCTGTTTTCCGTCGTCATTCTGGCATCTGCGGTCGAGAGCCTGTGGATCAGCCTGCACGAATGGGACGGCTTCAGCCCGATGGTCTGGATCGGCCTCGGCAACTACCGCGAACTGTTCGCCGACCCGCAGTTCTATGTTTCGCTGAAGAACAATCTGATCTGGTTGGTGATGTTCATGCTGGCGCCGCCGCTCGGCCTCGCCATCGCGCTGCTCGTCAACCAGAAAATCCGCGGCATGCGCCTGCTCAAATCGCTGTTCTTCATTCCGCTGGTGCTGGCTTCGGTTGCCGTCGGCGTTGTCTTCACCTGGGTCTATACGCCGGAATTCGGACTTCTCGCCCTGATCTTCCGCACCTTCGGCGCGACCGCCCCGGCAGTGCTGTCGGATGAAAACTTCGTCACCTTCGCCGTCGTGATCGCAGCGTTGTGGCCGCAGATCGCCTTCTGCATGGTGCTCTATCTCGCCGGCCTCAACAATCTCAGCGAGGACCTGATCGGCGCCGGGCGGGTCGACGGCGCCAGGGGCTGGAACATGCTGCGCCACATCGTGTTGCCGCAGCTGACGCAGGTCACCTTTATCGCCATCGCCGTCACTGTTGTCGGCGCACTGCGTTCCTTCGACATGGTCTCGGTGATGACCAGCGGCGGCCCCTTCGGTTCGTCCGAGGTGCTTGCCTATCAGATGTTCGAGCAGTCCATATTTTCCTACCGCTTCGGCTATGGCGCGGCCATTGCCTCGGTGCTGTTCGTGATCATGGCGGTCTTCATCGCCTGGTACCTGACGCGGATGATCCGCGCCGATGAAAGAGGCGGCTGATGTTTCCCCGCCCGATTCCCGAGACTGCTATTTGGCAGCGTGGCCTCTATGTCGTGCTGGTGGTCGGCATCCTGATTGTCTGGCTGGCGCCGCTCTTTGCCATCATCCTTACCTCGTTCCGCTCTACACAGGATGTCATGGGCGGCAATCTGTGGGGCTGGCCGACCCAATTCGGCCTGGTCGACAACTACACGGCGGTCTTCACCCAGACGCCCATGGCCCGCTACTTCCTCAACAGCCTGACGATCACAATCCCCTCGGTGATGGGCGTTCTCATCTTGAGCACGCTCGCCGGGTTCGTGCTCGCCCGTTACCGGTTTCGCGGCAATATGCTCGTCTTCGCCCTGTTCGTCGGCGGAAACTTCCTGCCGCACCAGATCATGATGATCCCGGTGCGCGATCTCATGGTGCGGCTCAACCTCTACGACACGATGGCGGCCCTGATCATCTTCCATATCGCCTTCCAGACCGGGTTTGCGACACTGTTCATGCGGAACTTCATCGCCGCCTTGCCGGGAGAACTGTTTCAGGCCGCCAGGGCCGAGGGCGCGACGCCGTTTCAGACATTGGTACATGTCGTGGTCCCATTGGTGCGGCCGGCTCTCGCGGCGCTGGCCATCCTGCTCTTCACCTTTATCTGGAACGATTATTTCTGGGCGGTCGTGCTGACCATCAGCGATACCGTCAAACCGGTAACCGCCGGCCTCGCCAACCTGCGCGGCGAATGGGTCTCGGCCTGGAACCTGATCTCGGCTGGCACCATCGTCGTGGCTTTGCCGCCGGTTGCCATGTTCTTCCTAATGCAGAAGCACTTCATCACCGGCCTCACCATGGGAGCGGTCAAGGGATGAGCGACCATGACTTCAAGGCGTCGCCCACCCGATCCGAAACTGATTTCGCAAGCAGGGCTCCATGACCAGTCTTGAACTCCGGCAGATACAAAAGAATTATGGCAGCTACCACGCGCTGCGCGGCATCGATCTCAGCGTCGAACAGGGCGAGTTCATTGTCACCGTCGGGCCGTCCGGCTGTGGCAAGTCAACGCTGTTGAAGATCATCGCCGGGCTTGAAACCGTCTCGACCGGTAAGATTCTGATCAACGGCCGTGATGTCACCACCACCGAGCCGGGTGAGCGCGGCATTGCCATGGTCTTCCAGTCCTATGCGCTTTACCCGCATATGACCGTCGCCGAGAACATGGGTTTCGGCCTGCGCATGGCGCATCGCCCCAAGGCCGAGATCGATGCCGCCGTGCTGCGAGCCGCCAAGATCCTTCGCATTACCGACCAGCTCGACAAGCGGCCGAAACAGCTTTCCGGCGGCCAGCGTCAGCGAGTGGCGATCGGCCGTGCGATAACCCGCTCGCCCGACGTGTTCCTGTTCGACGAACCATTGTCCAACCTCGACGCAGCGCTGCGCACGCAGATGCGCGTCGAGCTTTCCGATCTGCACGCCAGGCTCGGCGCCACCATGGTCTATGTCACGCACGACCAGACCGAGGCGATGACAATGGCGAGCCGTATCGTCGTGCTCAATCGCGGCTCGGTCGAGCAGGTGGGCGCTCCGCTCGAACTCTACCGCAATCCGGCCAATCTCTTCGTCGCGGGCTTCCTCGGCGCACCCCGGATGAATTTTTTCGAAGTGACCGTCGCCGCTGTCTCCGGCGGTGCCGCCACGCTGTCGACCGCCGGTCTTTCTCCTTTGACTGTCGAACTGACGGAAGCGGCATCCGTACAGGTCGGCGATAGGGTGACGATGGGGATTCGGCCGGAGAGCATCAGCTTGGCCGCGGAAGGGACAGCGAGTTTTGCAGCACGGGTGCGGCTGGTCGAGCATCTCGGCCGCGAGACCATCCTCTATGCCGACGCGGGCCCGCTGCAATGCGTCAGTTCCGAAAGCGGCAGCGGCAACGTCACCGTCCAGATCGGCCATGCGAGTGCCGTCGCTGCCGACGCGACCGTCGGCTTCAAGGTCGAGCCGCGTGACGTCTATCTCTTTTCCTCTGTCGATGAGCGGACAATCAGTGCCCGCAAATCCACCATCACCGACTGATCTGCAGGAGTATCCTTCGTGAACAAGACTTCAAGAGGCCGCGCCCTGTCGGTCTGGCGCACGATCCAGACCGACCGCTTTCTGGTCGGCGCGCCGCACTATCCCGAACATGTGGACGAGAGTTACTGGGACAACGACGCCCGGCGCATGGCCGAGGCCGGCTTCAACGTCGCCCGCCTCGGCGAATTCGCCTGGCACATTTTCGAACCGCGTGAAGGCACCTTCGATTTCGACCTGTTCGACCGGGCAATCGAGCGCCTCGCGCGTCACGGCGTCAACACGATCCTGTGCACGCCGACCGCCACCCCGCCGCGCTGGCTGACGGCAAAACATCCGGAAATCCTGCGGCTTGATGGAAATGGCCGGTCGATGGGCCACGGCTCGCGCCAGTATGCCGACACCAGCAGCCCGGTGTTTCGCGACTACAGCCGCAAGATTACCAGGGCGATGGCGGACCACTACCGCGACAACGCAAATGTCATCGGCTGGCAGACCGACAATGAACTCAACACCAGCATGCCGGAATCCTATTCGCCGTCGGCATTGAAGGAATTCCAGGCTTACCTCCAGGAAACCCACAAGACGATAGACAGGCTGAACTTCGCCTGGGGTGGCGATTTCTGGGCGACGGCTTACGGCGATTTCAGCGAAATTGTCTTCCCGCTGGATTTTTCCCCGTCCTTTCCCGGTCCCGGTCACCTCCAGGACTACCACCGTTTTCTCGCCTTTTCGACAGCACGGTTCCAGCACGACCAGGTCGAGATCCTGAGAAAAGCGAATGCCAGTTGGTTCATTTTCCACAATCTCGGCGGATTGCGTGACATCGACTTTCGCGGCCAATTCTCCACCGATCTCGACTTCGTCGGCTACGACATCTATCCGTTCCTCTATGACGAGTTCTTTCGCCTAGGCAACCACGCCAAAATCCAGGCGCTGCATCTCGACATCTGCAGGGGATTTTCCGGCAACTACATAGTGCCGGAACAACAGTCGGGCTTTGGCGCCCAGCCGGGCTTCTGCACGCTGACGCCGGAGCCGGGCGAAATGCGACGTATGGCGATGTCGTCGGTTGCGCGTGGCGCCGATGGTATCATGTTCTTCCGCTGGCGCCCCGCGCATTTCGGTGCGGAGATATACTGGATGGGCATCATCGACCACGATGATGTCGCTCGCCGCCGCTATGACGAAGCCAGGCAGTTCGCCACCGAGATGACGGCGCTTAAAGACAAGATCCTGGGCACCCATGTGCGGATGGATGTCGGCATCGCCGGCTCGGACTTCGACAATCAGGAAGCCCACAAGACCTTCCCCATCGGCCTGCCAAGTCCGCAGGATGATGCAACCTTGCTGCATCAGTATTGCTATGACCGCGGCATCGCCTGCGGCTTCATCCACCCGGAAGACGATCTGTCGAAGCTCAAGGTGTTCTACGTGCCGCATTGGGTGATCTGGAAGGACAGCTGGACCGAGCGGCTGCAAGTCTTTGCCGAAAATGGCGGTACCGTCATCATCGGCGCGCGCACGGGAACCCGCGACGAAAACAACCACGTCATCCGCGAGACAGCGCCGGGCCATTCGCTGTCGAAGCTGACCGGCGTTCGCGTCGAGGATTTCGGGCGGCTGGCGGCACCTGGGGCCAATGGCCTGTTCAATACCATGTCGCGCTCCGGCGGGCTCGTCATTCCTCCCGACAGACCGGCCGAATCCAGCCGCCGTATCCGTCGTTTCACCGTCGGAAACCACGAGTTCGATGCCGGTTATTTCTATGAGAACCTCGCAGTCGAACCGGAAGTCGAAATTGTAGGGGTTTGGTCGAACCGCTACGCGGCAGGAACGCCTGCTATTACCTCCCGCGCCGTCGGCAAGGGCCGTGTGCTCTATGTCGGCACTTATCTAACGCCGGAGCTGACAGCTCAACTCGCTACGCGCACTTTCGTGGATGCGAATGTGGAGCCTCTGGTTCCGGATCTGCCGGACGGCGTCGAGGTCACAATGCGCGAGAATGACGAACGCCGGCTGTTGTTCGTGCAAAACGTCAAAGACACGCCCGTTACGGTAACCGGCGTTCCCTTCGGCAGCAACCTGCTCGATAGCGAAGGACCTGTCTCCGGAGTGTTGACGCTGGACGGCTATGGCTGCGCTGTCCTCGAATTGATCTGAGCATTGTCGCGGACGTTAGCGATACGAAACCTGAGCACTCTTTGATCCTGGAATTCGACCGGCATCGGCAGCACGCCGGCATCGATCCATATCGAACCCGGCGCTTTGACGTGCGCAAGGAACGGCCGGCGAACTGCTGTTGCTCCCATTCAACGACGGCAGTTACACTACCGGCGCGACCATCGGAGCCGATGGCGGCATCTCGTTTCATCCTTGTGAGCGCCATGAATTTCGACATTTCCGTCCGAACCGAGGCCTTCCGCAGCCGGATCGCCGATTTCGTCGAGCGCGAAATCCTGCCGCTCGAGGCTGACAAGGCTTGCTATGACGGCCATGGCAATATTGCACTGCCGCTGCTTGAAACGCTGCGCGGCAAGGCGAAAGCAGCCGGCCTGTGGTGCCTGCAGCTCAAACCCGAGACCGGCGGGGCCGGCCTTTCCAAGGTGGATATGGCCGTCTGCTATGAAGAGATGAACCGCTCGATCTTCGGTCCGGTCGTGTTCAATTCCGCGGCCCCCGACGATGGCAATATGATGATGCTGGAACGGTTGGGAACGCCTGAGCAGAAGCAAAGATGGCTGAAACCGATCGTCGAGGGCAAGGTGCGCTCGGCCTTTGCAATGACGGAACCGCACCCGGGCGGCGGCTCCGACCCGTCGATGATCATGACCAGAGCCGAACGGCGTGGCGACAGATATGTCGTCACAGGCCGCAAATGGTTCATCACCGGCGCGCAAGAGGCGAGCCACTTCATTCTCATTGCGCGCACTTCGGACGATCCGCGTCACGGCCTTTCGGCCTTGCTGTTCCACAAGGACCAGCCGGGCTGGCGGATCGTGCGGCGCATCGAAATCATGGGACCGGAAGAACATGGCGGCCATTGCGAGCTGGAGTTCGACGGCCTGGAAGTCCCGGTCGAGGACGTGCTTGCCGGCGAAGGCAGCGGCCTCCGGGTTACCCAGGTCCGGCTCGGTCCGGCGCGGCTCACCCATTGCATGCGCTGGCTCGGTCTTGCCAAGCGCTGCATCGAGATCGCGCGCGCCTATGCCGCCGAGCGTAGCGGTTTCGGGCAGCTTTTGGCCGACCGTGAGAGTATCCAGCTGTTGCTCGGCGACCTTGCCATGCGCATCGAGATCGGGCGGCTGCTGGTGATGAAGGCGGCCTGGGAGCTCGATCGCGGTGGCTTTGCCCGCAAGGAGGTCTCCATGGCCAAGATCCAGGTCGCCAACGTGCTGCATGACGCCGCCGACGTGGCGATCCAGATCAACGGCGCCCGCGGCTATTCGAAAGACACTGTACTCGAATGGATCTACCGCTACGCCCGCCAGGCTCGCCTGGTCGACGGCGCCGACGAGGTCCACAAGATGGTGCTCAACCGCTTTCTCAACGAGGAAGGTGTGGGCTTCTGGCGCTGGCATGTCGAAGCCGGCAGACAAGACGAAACAGGTCGCGGCGGGAACCGCTGAGCCGGCAATGAGGATGGATTTCGATCCGGTACGCCTGGAGGATTTTCTGAGAGCGCATTTTGGCGATGGCCAAATGTCGCTTGAGCGGATCGTCGGCGGCCAATCCAACCCGACCTATTTCGTCGACTATGGCGGCCGCCGCATGGTTCTGCGCAAGAAACCTCCGGGACCGATCCTGCGCGGCGCTCATGCGGTCGATCGCGAGTACCGGGTGATCGAGGCGCTAGCATCGACAAAGGTGCCGGTGCCGCGGCCGGTGCTCTATCACGACGGCGACGAGCCGCTCGGCACGCCGTTCTATCTGATGCAGCGGCTCGACGGCCGGGTGTTCCACGATGGCGCGTTGCCGGGACTGGCGCCGGACGAGCGGCGCGGCATCTATTTCGGCATGGCCGAGGCGCTGGCAAAGCTGCACGCAGTCCGGCCGGAAGAGGTTGGGCTCGGCGACTATGGCCGTCCCGGGAACTATTTTGAGCGACAGATCGCGCGCTGGACCAGACAGTTGCGGGAATCGCCGAGTGAGCGCATTACCGCGCTCGAAGCCGTCGCCGAATGGCTGCCGCGACATCTTCCGCCAGATGACGGCCACGTTTCGATCGCGCATGGCGATTTCCGTCTCGGCAATCTCATCTTCCATCCCGAGCGGCCCGAGGTGATCGGCATACTCGACTGGGAGTTATCGACCCTCGGCCATCCGCTTGCTGATCTCGGCTTCTGCTCGATGCCCTGGCATTCCTCATCGGACGAATATGGCGGCATCCTCGGCCTTGATCAGGCAGCCCTCGGGATTCCGACACAGCGCGAATTCCTCGATCATTACTTCGCCCACGCCGTGCCGACGGCGCCGCTCCAGCGGTTCCATCTGGTGTTTGCCATGTTCCGCTTTGCCGTGATCTTCGTCGGCATCGCCGACCGCGTGCTGGCCGGCAGCGCGGTTGCGGCCGATGCGGCCGACGTGGCACCCCTGGCCGGCCGTTTTGCTGCACGCGCCATGGAAGTCATCGACGGCGCGCGGCCGTGGTGACGCGAGGCTGGCAATCAGCTGAGCGAACCGCACGCGATAACGCTGTTCAGTTCATGCGAACTTCCGGTTCGGCAAGCAGTGGAATCTCCAGGCCACGCCGCAAGCCGGTCGCCACGACCGATACCCTGAATTTTCCGGCGAGTGCCTTGTCGAAGATGGCGCCGACGATGATGTCGGCATCGTTGTCGACCTCCTCGCGGATGCGGGTAGCGGCTTCGTCGACCTCGAACAGCGTCATGTCCATGCCGCCCGATATCGAGACAAGGACGCCCTTGGCGCCCATCATCGAAGCTTCGTCGAGCAGCGGGTTGGCGATTGCCGCTTCCGCTGCCTTCTTGGCACGGCCTTCTCCGGCGGCTTCGCCGGTTCCCATCATGGCGCGGCCCATGTCGCGCATCACTGACTTCACATCGGCGAAGTCGAGATTGATCAGGCCTTCCTTGACGATCAGATCGGTGATGCAGCCGACACCCGCATAGAGGACCCGGTCGGCCATGGCGAAGGCGTCGGCGAACGTGGTTCTGGCGTCGGCGATCCTGAACAGGTTCTGGTTGGGAATGACGATGACGGTATCGGCGCTTTCGCGCAGGCGCTCGATGCCCTCATCGGCAGCGTACATGCGGCGCCTGCCTTCGAAGACGAATGGCTTGGTGACGACGGCAACGGTCAGTATTCCGGCTGCCCGCGCTGCCTGTGCTATAACAGGCGCGGCACCAGTGCCGGTTCCGCCTCCCATGCCGGCGGTCACGAAGCACATGTGCGTTCCAGCAAGGTGATCCATGATCTCGTCGATGGATTCCACGGCCGCGGCACGGCCGACCTCGGGCAGGGACCCGGCGCCGAGACCTTCGGTGATATGAGCGCCCAACTGGATCAGCCTCGTTGCCTTCGACATGGCAAGGGCCTGGGCATCGGTGTTGGCGACGATGAATTCCGCGCCCTGCAGGCCTTCGGCGATCATGTTGTTGACGGCGTTGCCGCCGCCGCCGCCGACCCCGACGACGGTGATCTTGGGCCTCATCTCCGAGATTACCGGCCTCGTCGCGGTGTTCATTGCCGTTCTCCCTGGATACGCCGAGTGGTCGCTGGAAGCTTGTCCCGGGCGCACTGCGAAAACTCTGAACCGGGCAGTGCGAATCAGGACAGCCCCAGAATGCAGGGAATCAGAGCGCGGAGCGGGCTGCAAGTGCGCGATGTGCCTCATAGGCGACTTGCGTCTGAAAGTTCACGCAATGCGCCTTGATACAGTGCAGATCGCGGCGCGGGGCGCCGCACGCTACAACTTCGGCGCGAGGCACTGCGCGACGTGGTCGGCAATCGTCAGGCAGGAGGTCAGGCCGGGGCTTTCGATGCCGAACAGGTTGACCAGGCTATCCACGCCGTGCACCGCCACGTCCTGGACGACGAAGTCGGCATTGGCCTCACCGGGACCGGACAGTTTTGGCCGGATGCCGCTGTAAGCGGGTTGCAGGCTGCCATCGGCCAGGTCCGGCCAGTATTTGCGGATCTCGCTGTAGAAGCGCTCGCCACGAGCCGGGTCGACGCGGTAGTCGAGTTGATCGGTCCATTCGACGTCCGGCCCGAAGCGGGCGACGCCATCAAGGTCGAGTGTCAGATGAACACCGAGCCCGCCGGGTTCGGGCACCGGATAGACCAATCGCGAGAACGGCGCCCGTCCGGCCGCCGAAAAATAATTGCCCTTGGCATAATGGAGCTTTGGCACCAATTGCTGATTGAGCCCTTCAAGCGAACCGGCAAGTGCTGCGGCGCCAAGCCCGGCGGCATTGACGAAACGCGGAGTGGCGATCTCGAAGCGCTCGCCGCCGGCAGCGTCCACCGTCTCGAGCACGACGCGGCCTGCTTCGATGCGGCCGGAGGCGATGCGCGTGTTGAGACTAAGTGCCGCCCCGTGCTCCTCGGCGTCGCCCAACAGGGCGAGCATCAGGGCATGGCTGTCGATGATGCCGGTGGCGGGCGACAGCAGCGCCGCCGTGCACTTAAGGCTGGGCTCCAGCGTATGCGCCTCGGCTTCGCTCAAGCGCAACAGGTCGCCGGCGCCGCAAGCGCGTGCATTGGCCCGGATTGAGGCGAGCACCGGCTCCTGTTCGGCACTTGTGGCAACGATGAGCTTGCCGCAGCGCGCGTGTGGGACCGCCCGCTCCTCGCAATAGCGATAGAGTCTTTCCCGGCCGGCCACGCAGAACCGGGCTTTCAGCGATCCAACCGGATAGTGGAGGCCGGCATGGATGACCTCGGAATTGCGCGAGCTTGTCCCGGTGCCGATAGCGTTCTCGGCTTCCAGGACCAGCGTATCGATGCCGCGCTGCGCCATCTCTCGCGTGATCGCCAGGCCAACAACGCCGGCGCCGGCGACAATGCAGTCGACATGGTCCACGGTTAGGTCAAGCCGAAGTTCTGCATGCGTCCATCCATCCGCTGGCCCTGCCGAAAGCGCTTGACACTATACCGTTCGAGAAAGATGCATCAAACGGCATAACGCACGGGGACCTGCCGAGCCGGACCGGCGGCAGGATTGTTCCGCGTCAGCATCAGGAGCCGTCATGGACGCACGACCGAATTCACCCGAAGCCCGCGACATAAGCTTTCACATGCATGGCTATACGAATGCGCGCAAGCATCAGGAGTCGGGGCCGCTCGTCATCGAGAAGGGCGACGGCATCTATGTCGAGGACCTTGCCGGCAACCGCTATATCGAGGCGATGGCGGGGCTCTGGAGCGTCGCGGTCGGCTTTTCGGAGAAGCGGCTGGTCGATGCGGCAGTACGGCAAATGTCGAAGCTGCCTTACTATCACGATTTCGGCTCCAAATCGCATTCGCCGCTGATCGATCTCGCCGAGAGACTGGTGCAGATGGCGCCGGTGCCGATGAGCAAGGCGTATTTCACCAATTCCGGCTCCGAGGCCAACGATACGGCCATGAAGATGATCTGGTACCGGTCGAATGCGCTCGGCCAGCCGGCGCGCAAGAAGATCATCAGCCGCAAGAAGGGCTATCACGGCGTCACCATCGCCTCGGCAAGCCTGACCGGACTGCCCAACAACCACACTTCCTTTGACCTGCCGATTGCCAATGTGCTGTATACCTCGACGCCGCACCATTGGCGCGAGGCGCTGCCGGGTGAAAGCGAGGAGCTGTTTTCGACGCGGCTTGCCGACGAACTGGAAAAGCTGATCCTCGCCGAAGGACCGGAAACCATCGCCGCCTTTTTCGGCGAACCGATCATGGGCGCCGGCGGCGTCATCGTACCGCCGGCGGGCTACTGGGAGAAGATACAGGCGGTCCTGTCGAGATACGACATCCTGCTCATCGCCGACGAGGTGATCTGCGGCTTTGGCCGAACTGGTGAGATGTTCGGCTCGCAGACCTTCGGCATCAGGCCCGACATCATGGTGTTATCGAAACAGATCTCTTCGTCCTACCTGCCGATCTCAGCCCTGCTGATCAATGACAAGGTATTCGAGCCGATCGCCGACGAAAGCAACCGTATCGGCACCTTCGGCCACGGTTTCACCGGCGGCGGCCATCCTGTTGCGGCAGCGGTCGCGCTCGAGAACCTGAAGCTGATCGAGGAGCGCGACCTTGTCGGCAATGCGCGTGCGGTCGGCGCGCATATGCTGAAGCGGCTGCGCACGCTCGCTTCGCACCCGCTTGTCGGCGAGGTGCGCGGCATCGGCCTGATTTCGGCGGTCGAACTGGTCGGCGACAAGGCGAACAAGGCGCCGTGGGGGAAGACCAGTGAACTGGGCGGGCTCGTCAACGGCTTCATGCAGCAGAACGGCGTCATCTCGCGCAATATGGGCGATGCGCTGGCTTTCTGCCCGCCGCTGATCATCACCGAGCCGCAGGTCGACCAGGTGATCGACGCGTTTGAACGGTCGCTCGAGGCTGCCGTCAAGCAGATCCGATCGCAGAGCTGAATAGGCAAAGTCGATTTTTGAAACCTGAAAACAAAAACGCCTCGGCGACGGCTGGCAGAAGGTTACCCTCCACACCCGTTGCTGCCGTTTAGTCTCCGTGCTTTGTTTTCGCAGATGAGCCGCTGAATCCTTCCAGTTCCTCGCCGATTCCTGAAAGTGCGTTGACGATCGTCGCCTCGACGTCGCCACGCTGTTTCTGGGGAATCAAGCCAAGTCCTTTTTGTATCGCTTCACGCCAATGTTTCCCCCTGTCCCACGCTTCCGAAAACGCGACGGCGAGATCGTCCTGGCGACGGGTAGCTTCCAGTGCCTCGACCAGAAGTGCTGCCTGGCGGACATCCTTTTCCCGCTTGCCCACGCCGTTTGCGTTGTTCTGTCGGCGCGAGGCAACGATCAGCTTGTGAACCGCATATCGTCCGGGCGACGGTACCACGACAGGCACTCCCGATCGATGCAGCAGCACAGTTCTGATTGGTTCGTGGATCAGGAAATCGAGAAACCGAAGAGGCTGCGCGGATGCACCGCCCAAAGACGGCATCGAGGTTGCATGATCGGCGTAGTCATCGCTGCCCGTGTTCGGTGTAAGGAACTCGACCTTGTATCGGACTGCGTTCTCGAATTGCGTCGCGTGTCCGGGATCTGATCTGTAAGGGATTTCCCTGAAGGTTGGGTCGATCTCCCTCAAGATTTCGAGGATGGGCGGCAGGCTGTCCTCGACCGCGGCCGACACGGAATGGAATAGGGCGAAGTCTGCATCGCCCGTCTGCAACGCTGCACCGGGCAGCTTCACGCCCAGATAGCCCGCGTAGGACTGAAAGGCGACTGTGCCGACCAGGACGCCGCGTAAGCGGAAGATGCCAGCCTTCCCCAGCGCCTCGACGACATCCCCGGTGAACCTTTCGGGTTCTGTCAGCCCTGCCTCGCGCACGAGCGTGGATACCAACTTCCTGCGGGCGCGAAGGTCGTCCTTGATCTGACGGAAGGATTCGACGCGTTTTGCAATCTCGGGATCGCTGTCAGGCCCGACATACCGTCGCGTTTTCGTCGGCTGCGTTTCCTCGAAATACCAGTATACCTTGCCCTTGACGGGCACCTTGACGAGATTGCCCGTCGTAGGGAAATCGGTTTCGAAGGCTGCGTCCAAGGATCGCTGGACGAGTTCCGCATACATCGTGCGGTAAACGAGGTCGACCGTCTTCATGTCGGGCGGCTCCGGTTATAAGAAAAATGCGGTTCTCTTATAGCGGCATGACCTCAAGGGACGCAAGCGGGTGTTATAAGAAAATCGCGAAAACCTTATAACGCCGCAGGAGAGGGTCAGGAATCCTTGTCGCCGGCGTGCAGCCAAATCAGAATGGGTTTTGCTCATTCAGATAAACAAAGCCATCACGAAAACGCTGCTTGGATGTGGCGCTCGACCTCACCGCGTCTGCGAACGGCCCGAGCCTGTGATAGGCGTTTTTGGTCGACGCGCTATTTTGGCGACCGCATCCGGCACGACCACCAGCTTGCCAACGAAATCCTTGGCGATGAAATCGGCCTGGGCGCGATGGAAATCGGACAGCTTGTAGACGCCGCCGACCAGCGGCCGGATCTTCTTCTCCTCGATGTAGCGCACGATGCGGCGGAAATCCGCCCGCGTGCCCTGGCTCGAGCCATGCAGTTGGAGCTGTTTCAGGTACATGGTGCGCAGGTCGAGCTGGACGACCGGGCCGGCGATCGCGCCGGCCGTGGTGTAGCGGCCTTCGGGCCTCAAGATGCGCAAGAGGTCATTGAAGATGGCGCCGCCGACCAGGTCGGCCACCACATCGATTGGCCGCCCGCCGGTCGCCTCGTTAACGGCTGCCGGCAGGTCGGCCACGCCACGGGTGATCACCGCCTCGGCGCCGATGTCACGCACGGCCTGTTCCTTGCCCTTGCCGGCAACCGCATAGGGAATGGCGCCGCGCGCCCGCGCCAGCTGCACGATGCCCGAGCCGACGCCGCCCGAGGCGCCGGTGACCAGCACACGCTCGCCGGCCTTCAATGCGGCGCGTTCCAGCATCTGCTCGCCGGTGAGATAGGCGCAGCAGAAAGTGGCAAGCTCGACGTCGCTCAGATCGGTATCGACGACATGGGCATTCTCTGCAGGCACCGCCTGGTATTCGGCATAGCCGCCGTCGCGGCCATGGCCCATATAGTCGATGTCGGCGAGTGAATCGTCGTCACGGTTGTAGATGGAGAAGTCGACCATCACCCGCTCGCCGATACGGGCCGGCGAGACGCCGTCGCCGACGGCAACGATGTTGCCGACCGTGTCGGTGCCCTGGATGCGTGGGAAGCTCAGCGTGTTGCCCTGACGACGCCAGGTCGACACCGCCGCGGCATCCTCCTCGGTGCCGTAAGCGCCCTGGCGCACCCAGACGTCGGTGTTGTTCATGCCGCAGGCAGTGACCTTGACCAGCACTTCACCCGGCGCGGGCGAGGGGACTTTCACGTCGGTGCGGTAGACGAGCTTTTCCGGTCCGCCGTGCCCGATCAGTTGCACGGCGGCCATAGTGGCGGGGAGGGTTTTGGTCATGGCATTCATGTCGGCTCTTCAGATGTTTGCAAACACGCTCTTCACCGCGTCGGCCGTCTTCGACACGACGATATCGGCCTCTTCCCGCGTCAGGCAGAGCGGCGGCGCGAAACCGAGAATGTCGCCCTGCGGCATGGCGCGGCCGATGACGCCGCTTGCCGCAAGGGTGGTCGCGACCTGCGGCCCGATTTTATGCGAGGCGTCGAAGAACACGCGATCGTTCTTGTCGGCGACGAACTCGATTGCCGCCAGCATGCCGTCGCCGCGTACCTCGCCGACATTTTTGTGGCCACCGACGGCTTTCGTCAGCTCGGCGCGGAAATAGGCGCCGGTCTCGCCGGCGTTCCGCACCAGGTCCATCTCGTCGATCAGTTCCAGGTTGGCGACGCCGGCGGCGACGCAGATCGGATGCGCCGAATAGGTCCAGCCATGACCGAGTGAGCCGAGCTTGTCTGAACCCTGCACCAGCACCTGCCAGACCTTGTCTGACACGATGACGCCCGACAGCGGCGCATAGGCCGAGGTCAGGCCCTTGGCGATCGTGATCAGGTCGGGCTTGATGCCGTAGTGGTCGGAGCCGAACATGGTGCCCAGCCGGCCGAAGCCGGTGACGACCTCGTCAGCAACCAGAAGCACGTCGTATTTCTTCAGCACCGCCTGGATCTTCTCCCAGTAGCCGGCCGGCGGCGGCACGATGCCGCCGGTGCCGAGGATAGGCTCACCGATGAACGCGGCGACCGTCTCCGGCCCTTCGGCGAGAATCATCTCCTCGAGTTTGTCGGCACAGTGTTGCGAAAACTGCTCCTCGCTCAGCGAGCGGTCGGCACGGCGGAAGTAGTAGGGCGCCTCGGTGTGCAGGACCGGCGCACGCGGCAGGTCGAAGGCGTTGTGGAACAGGTCGAGGCCGGTCAGCGATCCGGTCATGATGCCGGAGCCGTGATAACCGCGCCAGCGCGAGATGATTTTCTTCTTCTCCGGCCGGCCGAGCACGTTGTTGTAGTACCAGATCAGCTTGATGTTGGTTTCGTTGGCGTCGGAACCGGAGAGCCCGAAATAGACCCTCGACATGCCCTGCGGCGCGCGGTCGATGATCATCTTGGAAAGCGTGATCGATGCCTCGGTGCCGTGCCCGACATAGGCGTGATAATAGGCGAGGTTCTTGGCCTGTGCGGCGATGGCGTCGGCGATCTTCTGACGGCCATAGCCGACATTGACGCAGTAGAGGCCGGCGAAAGCATCGATGCTCTTGCGACCGTTATTGTCCCAGATGGTGACGCCTTCGCCGCCGGCGATGATGCGGGTCGGCGATTCACCCCGTGCATGCGTGCCCATATGGGTCGAGGGATGGAAGAAGTGATCGCGGTCCCAGGCGGCGAGTTCGTTTGACTGGTCGAGCATCTTTTTACTCCTGAGGAAAAGTGTCGGGCGCGGTTCTAGGCCACGTCCAGGCAGAGATATTTGAGATCGGTAAAGGCTTCGAGCCCGTGACGCGAGCCCTCCCGGCCCATGCCGGACTGCTTGACGCCGCCGAACGGGATCGGCGCGCCGGTGATCCTGACGCGATTGATGGCGACCATGCCATAGTCGAGCGCGCGGCCCATGCGCAATTGCCGGCCGCCGTTTTCAGTGACGACATAGGCGACCAGGCCGTACTCGGTGGCATTGGCGCGGGCGGCGACTTCCTCTTCGCTGTCGAAGGGCGTCACGGCCGCAACCGGACCGAAGGTCTCCTCGCGCATGATCAGGGCGTCGTCGTCAACATCGGCCAGCAGCGTCGGCTGGTAGAACAGCGGCCCGGCAGGATGGCGCTTGCCGCCGGTCAGGCAACGCGCGCCTTTGGCGAGCGCATCGGCCACCTGCTCCTCGACCTTCTTGACGGCGCGGTCGTGCATCAAGGGTCCGATTTCGGTGTCGTCAGCGAGGCCATTGCCGGTCCGCAATGCCTCGACGCGTTTGGCGAAAGCAGCGCAGAACCGATCGTAGAGCGGACGCTGGACATAGATGCGGTTGGCGGCGAGGCAGTCCTGGCCGGAGGTGGCAAATTTGGCGTCGACGGCTATTCTCACCGCCTTGTCGAGATCGGCGTCGGCAAAGACGATCAGCGGCGCATGCCCGCCAAGTTCCATCACCAGACGCTTCATCGTCGGCGCACTCTGCGCGGCGATCAACCTGCCGACCTCGGTCGAGCCGGTGAAGCTCATGGCGCGAACGCGCGGGTCTTCGCACATCCGCCCGACGATGGTCGAAGCCCTGCCGGTGAGGACGTTGAACACGCCAGCCGGCAGGCCGGCACGTTCGCCAAGCTCGGCCAGCGCCAGTGCCGACAGCGGCGTTTCCGAGGAAGGATGCGCGACGATGGTGCAGCCGGCGGCAAGGGCGGCAGCCGCCTTGCGGGTCAGCATGGCCGCGGGAAAATTCCACGGCGTGACGACGCCGACGACACCAAGCGGTTCGCGTCGCACCACCATCTCGGCATTTGGCAGATGGCTGGTGACGCTTTCGGCGTTGAGGCGTTTGGCCTCCTCGGCATACCATTCGACAAAAGAGGCGGCATAGTCGATCTCGCCGCGCGATTCCTTCAGCGGCTTGCCTTGTTCTAGCGTCATCAGCATGGCCAGGTCATTTTTGGCGGCGACGATCAGATCGAACCATTTTCCCAAGATTTTCGACCGTTCCTGCGGCAGCAATGCGCGCCAGGCAGGAAAGGCGCGCGATGCCGCATCGATCGCCAATGTGGTCTGCCGGGCATCGAGCGCGGCAACGAAAGCGACGGTGGATCCGGTGGCCGGATCGGTCACCTCGAAACTCTCCGCGGTCTCGCTCGCCGTCCAGTGGCCAGCGACATAGGCGAGTTCGCGCAGCAGCCGCCGGTCGGTAAGGCGATCAAGTGCTTCATGGCGGTGCGAGCGGGCAAAATGTGCGGACATCATCGGGCTCCCGGTTCGGGTGATGCCGCAAGACTATCTCTGCCGCGCAAACAGAGAGGCTATTTGCGTGCCCGCACGTAGAGAGATTGTCTCTATTGCCCTGCCCAGCCAGACGATCTCTCCGGTATCAGGAAGATGCCGGCAACAGATCCGCCACTGGCAGCACACTCTCCTCCTTCACCGTCTTGGTGACGATGTAGGTGAAGTAGCGGTCGATGCCGATCTCGCGTTCGAGCAGAGTGTCGACCAGCCGCTGATAGGCGTCGATGTCGCGCGCCATCACCTTCAGCAGGTAATCGACGCCGCCGCCGACAGACCAGCAGGCGACGATCTCGGGGATGTCGCGGATGACGCGCTCGAAACGGTCGAAATCGGCCTGGCGATGGCTGGCAAGCGTCACCTCCATCAGCACGGTAGCGACCGGCGAGATGGCGCGCATGGCGATCCTGGCATGGTAGCCCGAGACGATGCCGGCCTTTTCCAGCTTGCGCAGCCGCATCCAGCACGGCGTCGGCGACAGGCCGACTTTCTCGGCCAGCGCCAGCTTGGTGATGCGCCCGTCGCGCTGGATGGCGTCGAGTATTTTCAGATCGATCGGATCGAGTTTCGCTGCAGCCATGATCGCCCACTTCCGGTGCCGGACACCATGACGGCGCATTATTTCGATTGTCAATTGCACTGATTTCGATCTCTAATAAGTCATGACATTTTGGCGACCAGATCCCGCTCTTATCCGGCGGCCGGCCTATCAATCGCTCGCCGACCAGTTCGCGCGCGCCATTCATGACGGGCGCCTGGCCAATGGCGCGCGCTTGCCGACGCACCGGCAACTGGCTGACGATCTGCAACTTTCCGTGCAGACGGTCAGCCGCGCCTATGAGGAGCTGATCCGCCGCGGGCTGGTGTCCGGCGAGGTCGGCCGCGGCAGCTTCGTGCAGACGCAGCGCCGCGAGCCGGAGCCGCCCTATCTGCCGGAGCGGCTGGGCGAGCTCATCGACCTCTCCATCCTGAAGCCGGTCTGCGAACCGATGCATCTGGAGCGGCTGAGGCAGGCACTGGGCTGGCTCGCCGAAAACCTGCCGTCGAGCTCGGCGCTGTCGTTCAGGCCGAACATGGTGTTCCCACGCCACCGTGCGGTGGGTGTCGAGTGGCTGCGGCTCTGCGGCCTCGACGCGTCGCCGCAGAACATCAGCCTGACCAACGGCGCCACCGCCGGTATGACGGTAGCGCTGATGAGCGTAGCGCCGCCCGGTTCGACCGTCGCCACCGAGGCGATCGGTCACCACACGCTGATCCCGCTGGCGCGTTATCTCGGCTTCAACCTTGAGGGTTTGCCGATCGACGACAATGGGCTGATCCCGGAAGCGCTGGACGAGGCCTGCCGGCTGTCGGACATCCGCGCCGTGTTCGTGCAGCCGTCGGTGATCAACCCTACGGCCACCCTGATGGATGCCGGCCGGCGCGAACAGATTGCCGCCGTTGCGCGCAGGCATGACATCGCCATTATCGAAAACGATGTCCTCGGCCCTTTGGTCGAGGACCGGCCGCCGCCGGTAGCCGCCTTCGCGCCCGAGCGCACGCTCTACGTCACCTCCTTCACCAAGATCGTCGTGCCGGGCCTGCGCATCGGCTATCTCGCGGCGCCCGATCGTTATGTCGCCGCAGTTGCCAACCGCCACCTCGTCTCGAACTGGATGGCGACGCCGCTGGTGGCCGAGATCGCCACCAAATGGGTGACCGACGGCACCGCGATGGAACTCGTTCGATGGCAGCGCCTGGCTTTGCGGCGGCGTCTGGACATCGCCGCCGAGGTGCTTGCCGGAGTGGATTATCGCGCTCATCGCGACGGGCTGCATGTCTGGCTGCGGCTGCCCGAGGATCGCGGCGAGGAAAGCTTTGTGTCCCAGGCGCGCCTGCAGGGCGTGGCGATTGCGCCCGGTACGTCGTTTCGCATTTCGCAGATGCCTTGGCATCCCGCTGTCCGGATTTCGCTGGGCTCGACCACGGAGGGGGAACTGCGTGCCGGTCTCGGCGTTGTCACCAAGCTTCTGCTCGGCGATCCCGAGCATCTCCTGCTTGCCATCTAGGCAACAAATGGCGGGGAATTGTGCGGAGTTCGGAATATTGTCATGATATTATTTTCTTGATTGACATGATTTGCCGCGATCCGCATCGTTAAAGGCATAGCTTCTCCAGCACGGGAAATTCATTGTCGGCGCCCATCATCAAGATCGACGGCATTTCGAAAAGCTTCGGCACCTTCAAGGTGCTGGACGGCCTCTCGATGCAAGTCATGCCCGGCGAGAAGCTGGCACTGATCGGCCCGTCGGGTTCGGGCAAGACGACGATCCTGCGCATCCTGATGACGCTAGAGCGTATCGACAGCGGCCACATCCAAGTCGACGGCGAACAGCTGTACCACATGGAGCGCAACGGCCGGCTACTGACGGCCGATGAACGGCATTTGGCAAAGATGCGCCAGAAGATCGGCATGGTCTTCCAACTGTTCAATCTGTTTCCGCACAAATGCGTCATCGACAATGTGACGCTGGCACCGATGCTGACCAAAGGCGTGCCGCGGGCCGCCGCCGAAAAGCGGGCGATGGAACTGCTCGACATGGTCGGCATGGTCGACAAGGCCAAGGCGATGCCGGCGCAGCTTTCAGGCGGCCAGAAGCAGCGCGTCGCGATTGCGCGGGCGCTGGCGCTGTCGCCGAAGATCATGCTGTTCGACGAGGTCACCTCGGCGCTCGACCCTGAGCTCGTCGACGAGGTGCTCAACGTCATGCGCAAGCTCGCCGCCGAGACCGACATGACCATGCTGCTGGTCACCCACGAGATGGGTTTCGCCCATGACTTCGCCGACCGGGTGCTGTTCTTCGATCGCGGCAGAATAGTCGAGGAGGGCAAGCCCGACGAGATTTTCCGCCATCCCAAACAGGAGCGCACGCAAGGTTTCCTGAAGAAGATCATTGCGGCCGGACATCGGGTCTGACTGCCATGCGAGGCGGCAACGCCTCAAGCAAGCCAAGAAGACAGACAAACAAGGAGTTGGGAACAATGAAGAAATTTGCCATTTTGGCCGGCGTCGCCGGTATTGCGCTGACGGCGGTGCTGGCCGCCTCGACGGCCGGCTCGGCCGACGACAGCAAGCTCGAAGAGCTTAAGGCGCAAGGCTTTGCCCGCGTCGCCATCGCCAACGAGCCGCCCTATACGGCGGTCGCTGCCGACGGCAAGGTTTCGGGTGCGGCGCCTGACGTTGCCCGTGAAATCTTCAAACGCCTTGGCGTCAACGATATCGTCGCCTCGATCTCGGAATATGGCGCCATGATCCCCGGCTTGCAGGCCGGCCGTTTCGACGTCGTCACCGCCGGATTGTTCATGAAGCCGGAACGTTGTGCTGCGGTCGCCTATTCGGAACCGGTGCTGTGCGACGCCGAGGCGATGCTGGTGAAGAAGGGCAACCCGAAGGGCTTCAAGAGCTACGAGGACGTCGCGAAGGACGCGAGCGCCACGATCGGCGCGCCGGGTGGCGGCACTGAAGAGAAGCTGGCGCTCACCGCAGGTGTGCCGCGCGAGCGCGTCATCGTCGTGCCGGACGGCCAGAGCGGCCTGAAGATGCTGCAGGACGGCCGCATCGATGCTTATTCGCTGCCCGTGCTGTCGATCAACGACCTGGTCAAGAAAGCCAATGATCCGAACCTCGAAGTCATCGCGCCGGTGGTCGGTGCGCCGGTCTATTGCGACGGCGCGGCCTTCAAGAAGGGCGACGAAGCGCTGCGCGACGCCTATGATGTCGAGCTGGCGAAACTGAAGAAGTCCGGCGAGTTCGCCAAGATCATCGAGCCTTACGGCTTCTCGGCGGCGGCGGCAATGTCGACGAGCCGCGACAAGCTCTGCTCGGCGAAGTAAAAAGTGCCGCTCACCCTAGCTTCTCCCCGTCAAAAACGGGGAGAGGGGGGCGCCAACGCTGGAGCTTCACCCTTCTCCCCGTCCCTATAACGGGGAGAAGGTGCCGGCAGGCGGATGAGGGGCGGCGCCGGCGTTCTGTAATGATCACCAAGCGAGGAAACGCTTAGCCCTAATGACCCAATGGTCCGGCTATTTCGGCCTGATATTGCAAGGAGCGCTTGTCACCATCGAGCTGACGCTGATGGGGTCGGTGCTGGCCTTGATCATGGCTTTTCTCGCCGGGCTGGGGCGGCTGTCGCGGTTTTTCGTGCTGCGGGCGCTGGCCACCGCCTATATCGAGTTCTTCCGCGGCACCTCGATTTTTGTGCAGCTGTTCTGGGCCTATTTCGTGCTGCCCATTGCCGGCATTTCGCTGACGCCGCTGCAGGCCGGGGTGCTGGCGCTGGGCCTCAATGTCGGCGCCTATGCGGCGGAAGTGGTGCGTGGCGCCATCAAGTCTATCGGCCGCGAACAATATGAGGCCTGTACCGCCCTCAATCTCGGCCGCTGGCAAGCCATGCGCCATATCATCCTGCCGCAGGCGCTTCTGGTGATGCTGCCGACCTTCGGCAACAACGCCATTGAATTGCTCAAGGCCACCGCCGTCGTTTCGCTGATCTCGCTCGCCGACCTGACCTTCCAGGCGCAGGTGGTGCGCTCGCAGACCGGCAATACTCTGGTGCCGTTCAGCACCATCCTCGTCATCTATTTCGTCCTGGCGCTGCTAATCTCCTGGGGCGTGCGGTCGCTGGAACGCCGCATGGCTCGTGGCCTCGACGGGGTGCGCGTATGATGGATCGGGCCTGATAATGGAATGGGATTGGGATTTTGTCCGGCAGATCCTGCCGACGCTGATCGAGGGGGTGAAGATCACCATCCTGGCGACGCTGCTCGGCTCGGTACTGGCGGCGATCGTCGGGCTGGGCATCGCGTTGGCGCGCCGGTCGCCGAACAGGGCTCTGTCGCGCACCGTCGGTTTCCTTGCCGAGTTCATCCGTGGCACACCGCTGTTGGTGCAGCTCTATTTCATCTTCTACGTGCTGCCGGATTTCGGCGTCCTGTTGCCGCCGCTGATCGCGGGCGTCATCGGTCTCGGGCTGCATTACGGCACTTACACGGCCGAGGTCTACCGCGCCGGCATCGATAATGTTCCGCGCGGCCAGTGGGAAGCGGCCAAGGCCTGCAATCTAAACGCCACCCAGACCTGGACGCACATCATCATTCCGCAGGCAATTCCGCCGATGATCCCGGCGCTTGCCAATTATTTCATCGCCATGTTCAAAGAGACGCCGCTGCTGTCGGCGATCACCGTGCTCGAACTGATGAACCAGGCCAAGAGCGTCGCCAATACCTATTACCGGTATATCGAACCGATCACCTTGGTCGGCGCCTTCTTCCTCGCCATCAGCCTGTTCTCGGTGGTGCTGCTGCGCTGGCTGGAACACCGTTATGGGCGGATCGAACGATGATTGCTGCACCCGAAATCCGCCTGCATTCGGCCCGGCCGCCGCTCGACGCGCGTCCGCTGGAAAAGCGGGTCGGCCTGATCATCCTTGCCACCGACCACACGAGCGAACCGGATTTTCACCGCATGGTGGCAAGCGACCGCATCGGGGTCTATGTCGCGCGCATTCCCTACGCCAACCCGACGACGCCGGACAATTTGCGCAAGATGCAGCCGTCACTGACGGCGGCCGCGGCCCTGATCCTTCCCGACGAGCCGCTCGACGCGATCTGCTATTCCTGCACCTCGGCCTCCGTCGTGATCGGCGATGCCGAGATCGAGGCCGCGGTGCAGGCCGCCAAACCCGGCGCGCCGGTGGTTACGCCGCCGATGGCCGGCGTGCGCGGCCTGAAGGCGCTGGGCGCCAGGACGATCAGCATCCTCACTCCCTATACGGTCGAGACCAGCCGGCCGATGGCGGCCTATTTCACCGAGCATGGTTTCGAAATCGCCAGCTTCACTTGCCTCGGCTTCGAGGATGATCGCGAGATGGCGCGGATTGCGCCGAAATCCTTGGTCGATCTGGCTCGCGAGGCGACGGCCGAACACTCGGACGCGCTGTTTGTCTCCTGCACGGCACTGCGGTCCGCGGCGGCAGTTGTCGGTATGGAAGAAGCCATCGGCCGTCCTGTCGTCACCAGCAACCAGGCGACGGCCTGGAATTGCCTGCGGCTTTGCGACGACGACGAGCCGCGCCCTGAATTCGGCCGTCTGATGACGCTGCCGCTGAACTGATTGCAGAGCCATGACCACGTCCAGGATAAGCCTGTCCGAAATCCACGCCGCGCGCGAGCGCATCGCAGGCAAGGTCGAGCGTACGCCGACCGTTCCTTCCCGGAGTCTTTCCCAGCACTTGGACGCTCCTGTTTATCTCAAGCTCGAACACCGGCAGACCACCGGCGCCTTCAAGCTGCGTGGTGCCTCGAACGCTATCGCTTCGCTGACAGCAGAGGAGAAGGCGCGCGGCGTCGTCGCTGCCTCGACCGGCAACCACGGCCGGGCACTTGCCTATGCTGCTCAATCGCAAGGCATCCACGCGACGATCTGCATGTCGCGGCTGGTGCCGCAGAACAAGCTCGACGAGATCCGCCGGCTCGGCGCCGAGATCCGGATCGTCGGCAACAGCCAGGACGATGCGCAGCGGGAGGTCGAACGGCTGGTCGCGGAAGAGGGGCTGATCATGCTGCCGCCTTTCGACCATCCCGCCATTGTCGCCGGGCAAGGCACGCTCGGGCTGGAGATCATCGAACAGGTTCCGGACGCCGCCTTGGTGCTGGTGCCGCTTTCCGGCGGTGGGCTGGCGGCTGGCGTCGCTGCTGCCGTGAAGGGCGTCAGCCCGGCGACGAAGGTGATGGGCGTTTCAATGGCGCGCGGTGCGGCGATGAAGGCGAGCCTCGACGCCGGACATCCGGTTTTGGTCGAGGAACTGCCGACGCTGGCCGATTCCCTCGGCGGCGGCATAGGCCTCGACAACCGGCTGACCTTTTCCATGTGCCGCGACCTGCTCGACGATGTGATCCTGCTCAGCGAGGACGAGATCGCCGCCGGCATCCGGCATGCCTATGAGCAGGAGCGCGAGATCGTCGAAGGCGCCGGCGCGGTCGGCATCGCAGCCGTGCTTGCCGGCAAGATCAGGGCGAGCGGCCCGACGGTGCTCGTGCTGTCCGGCCGCAACATCGATATGACACTGCACCGCAAGATCATCTGCGGCGAAGCAATTGCGGAGAGCGCAGCATGAGCCGTATGACGATCCTCACCGAAGCTGAATTGCGCAAGATCGTGAAGCTCGATCTCGATGCCATCGCCTGCGTCGAGAACGCGTTCCGGGCGCTCGCCACCTTGCCGGTGGCGATGCCGCCGATCCTGCGGCTGGACATTCCAGAGCATCGCGGCGAGGTCGACGTCAAGACCGCCTATGTACCGGGTATCGACGGTTTTGCGATCAAGATCAGCCCCGGCTTTTTCGATAATCCCAAGCTCGGCCTGCCCAGCGTCAACGGCATGATGGTGCTGCTGTCGGCGAAAACCGGATTGGTCGAGGCGCTGCTGCTCGACAATGGCTATCTCACCGACATCCGCACGGCCGCCGCCGGTGCGGTCGCCGCCAAACATCTGTCGCGGGCGGGTTCCTCCGTTGCCGCGATCTTCGGCGCCGGTGTTCAGGCCGGACTGCAGCTCGAGGCGCTGATGCTGGTGCGGCCGATCACCGAGGCTCGCATCTGGGCAAGGGATGCCGCCAAGGCCGAGGCCGCGGCCGACGCATTGTCCGAAAGACTGGGCATCGCCGTTCACGCCGAGCCCGACGCGGCAAAGGCTGCGGCCGATGCCGACATCATCGTCACCACGACGCCGTCGACCGAGCCGCTGATCAAGGCCGGCTTCGTCTCCGCCGGCCAGCATATCACTGCCATGGGCTCGGATGCCGAGCACAAAAACGAGATCGCGCCGGCGATCCTGCGCATGGCCGATCTCTACGTCGCCGATAGCGCCAAACAGACACGCCGGCTGGGCGAACTGCACCATGCTATCGCGGCGGGCGTGATGGCGTCCGATGCCGAAATCACCGAGCTTGGCCACATCATCGCCGGCGAAAGGCATGGCCGGCGCTCGGACAGCGACATCACCATTGCCGACCTGACCGGCACCGGCGTGCAGGATACGGCGATCGCCACGCTCGCCCGCGACCGGGCGCGTGCGGCCAAGACCGGTACGATTTTCGAAAGCTGATGCTGGCCGCAAGGCCCAACAAACGAGGACCAAGAACAATGCAGCCTAATTTGAAATTCTCGCGCGGCGAATATGCGGAGCGCCTCGCCAAGACGCGGAAGGCCATGCAGGTCAAGGGCGTCGATCTATTGATCGTCAGCGACCCGTCCAACATGGCCTGGCTGACCGGCTATGACGGCTGGTCGTTCTATGTGCATCAAGCTGTCATCGTGCCGCCGTCGGGCGAGCCGGTGTGGTACGGGCGCGGCCAGGACGCCAACGGCGCCAAGCGCACCGCCTATCTCGCGCACGACAACATCATCGGCTATGCCGACCACTATGTGCAGTCGACCGAGCGCCATCCGATGGATTTTCTGTCCAGCGTGCTCTCCGATCGCGGCTGGGGCAAGCTCAGCATCGGTGTCGAGATGGACAATTACTGGTTCTCGGCCGCTGCCTTCGCAGCGCTGCAGAAGCACTTACCCAATGCCCGCTTCGTCGACGCCACGGCACTGGTCAACTGGCAGCGCGCGGTGAAGAGCCCGACCGAAATCGACTACATGCGCAAGGCCGCCCGCATCGTGGAAGCGATGCACCAGCGCATCGTCGACAAGATCGAGGTCGGCATGCGCAAATGCGACCTGGTCGCCGAGATCTACGATGCCGGCACGCGCGGCGTTGACGGCGTCGGCGGCGACTATCCGGCGATCGTGCCGCTGCTGCCGTCGGGCGCCGACGCATCGGCGCCGCATCTGACCTGGGACGACCGGCCGATGAAATCGGGCGAGGGCACCTTCTTCGAGATCGCCGGCTGCTACAACCGCTATCACTGCCCGCTGTCGCGGACCGTGTTCCTTGGTAAACCCACGCAGGAATTCCTCGATGCCGAAAAGGCGACGCTGGAAGGCATGGAGGCGGGACTTGCCGCCGCCAAGCCCGGCAACACATGCGAGGACATCGCCAACGCCTTCTTCGCGGTGCTGAAGCGGTACGGCATCGTCAAGGACAACCGCACCGGGTACCCGATCGGGCTTTCCTATCCGCCTGACTGGGGCGAGCGCACGATGAGCCTGCGTCCAGGCGACCGCACCGAGTTGAAGCCCGGTATGACCTTCCATTTCATGACCGGCTTGTGGCTTGAGACGATGGGGCTGGAAATCACCGAATCCATCCTGATCACCGAGACGGGCGTCGAGTGCCTGGCGAATGTGCCGCGCAAACTGGTGGTGAAGAATTGAGCCCGATGTCCAGCCTTCGCCCGTCACCGATCACGCCGACCGTCGATTTCGAGCGCGACGGCGTGCAGCACGGTTTCCTGCGCCTGCCTTACAGCCGCGACGATTCCGCCTGGGGATCGGTGATGATCCCGATCTGCGTCATCCGCAACGGCAAGGGGCCGAGCGCATTGCTCACCGGCGGCAATCATGGCGACGAGTACGAGGGGCCGCTGGCGCTCTTCGATCTCGCCCGTACGCTCGACCCGAAGCAAGTCAGCGGCACGATCATCATCGTGCCGGCGATGAACTATCCGGCGTTCCGCGCCGGCACACGCACCTCGCCGATCGACAAGGGCAATCTAAACCGCAGCTTTCCCGGCCGGCCCGACGGCACGGTGACCGAGAAGATCGCTGATTATTTCCAGCGCGAGCTTCTGCCCCGTACAGACATCGCGCTCGACTTCCACTCCGGCGGCAAGACGCTCGACTTCGTGCCGTTCTGCGCCGCCCACATCCGGCCCGACAAGGTGCTGGAAGCGAAGGGTTTCGCTGCGGTTGAAGCCTTCTCCGCACCATGGTCGATGAAAATGCTGGAGATCGACGCGGTCGGCATGTTCGACACTGCCGCCGAAGAGATGGGCAAGCTGTTCATCACCACAGAGCTTGGCGGCGGCGGGACTTCGCGCGCGGAAACGGTGCGGATCGCACGTCGCGGCGTGCTCAATGTGCTGCGCCATGCCGGCATCGTCGCCGGCGCGGTCGAGATGCAGCCAACCCGCTGGCTCGACATGCCGTCCGGCGATTGCTTCTCGTTCGCCGAGGACGACGGGATGATCGAAACCATGATCGATCTCGGCGAGCCGGTGGCAGAGAACCAGGTGCTGGCACGTATCCATTCCATAGGCCGCACCGGCGGCGCTCCGCAGGAGATCCGGGCCAAAATGTCCGGTCTGTTGGCGGCGCGGCATTTTCCGGGGCTGGTCAAGGCCGGCGACTGCGCTGCCGTGGTCGCCGTGCTGGTCGATTGACGGTTAGGAAGCCGATGTCGGGAACGGCTCGGTCCTGCCTTTGGGGCGATCGCCGATCGCAAAGACGGCGCTCGCCTCGCTGACGATCGAGACATGATCCTTGGCGGCTGTTCCGGCCGCCGCACTGTCGCCGCGCATGATTGCGGTGACGATGGCGTCATGTTCTTGCCAGGACTGGGCCAGCCGCCCGGGCAGCATGAATTGCGCGCGCCGGAACGGCGCCAGGCGGCCGCGGGTCATGACGGTCAGTTCATAAATGTGCTTGCTGTGGGCGCCGCGATAGAGCCGGGTGTGGAATTCGGTGTTGAAAAGCTCATACTCTTCTTCGGCACCGAGCTGCACGAAGCGCGCCGAGGCCTGGTGCTCGGCCTCCAGCGTGCGGCGCTCGCCAGCGGTCATGCGCTCGGCCGAGAACCGCGCGCAGATCGCTTCAAGCTCGGCCATGCTTTCGAACATCGAGGCGAGGTGCTCCTGCGTCACCACGGCGACGGTGGCGCCGCGGTTCGGCCGCCTTTCGACCAGCCCCATGGCGCTGAGCCGGCTGAGCGCTTCCCTGATCGGCGTGCGTGAGACGTCGAAGCGGGCGGCTAGCGAGGCCTCGTCGAGCTTTTCGCCCGGGCGCAGGAAACCGGTGACGATCCGGTCGCTGATCGCCCTCACCATCTGATCGACGGTCGTGCCCGACCTGATCAAATTGCGCTTTCCCGACACGTCTCCTCCGTCCAGTCTTTTCGCTAGAGCCGTAAGCCACTCACCGGCTTCGATTCCTCTGCATCTCTGTATGCCTATGTTTTAGCCTTCATGTCAAATTGGCGATTTTGGAGGCAAAAAGTGTATGCAATTGCTCCGGCTTTGTGCAGCCCACATCGGCACACTCATTGATATTGCAGAATAAATCTCATTTCTGAAACTGGCATGCTGATTGCATACACTTTTTTCATTGAGGTGTTAACCGGCCCCAAAGGCCCCACAGAGGGAGCATTCAATGTCCGAGAGATTCATGCTTAGCCGCCGCGACCTGCTCAAGACCTCCGCCGCCGGAGCGGCGCTCGGCCTTGCGTCCGCATCGTTTCCGATCAGCAGGGCCTTCGCCGCGACGGCCACCGTCGGCTTCATCTATGTCGGGCCAAAGGACGATTACGGCTACAACCAGGCGCATGCCGAAGGCGCCGCCACGCTGAAGGGGATCGAAGGAATTTCCGTCGTCGAGGAGGAGAACGTGCCGGAGACGGTCGACGTGCAGAAGACGATGGAATCGATGATCAATCTCGACGGTGCGTCGCTGATCTTCCCGACCTCGTTCGGCTATTTCGATCCGCACATGCTCGCCATGTGCGCGAAATTCCCCGACGTGCAGTTCCGCCATTGCGGTGGCATGTGGAACAAGGACAAGCATCCGATGAATGCCGGTTCCTATTTCGGCTATATCGGCATGGGCCAGTATCTGAACGGCGTCGTCGCCGGTCACACCAGCAAGACCAAGAAGCTCGGCTTCGTCGCGGCAAAGCCGATCCCGCAGGTGTTGCTCAACATCAATTCCTTCCTGCTCGGCGCGCGCTCGGTCGATCCGACCATCACCTGCCAGGTGATCTTCACCGGCGAGTGGTCGCTGGCGGTCAAGGAGGCCGAGGCCACCAATGCGCTGGTCGACCAGGGTGCCGACGTCATCACCTGCCATGTCGACAGCCCCAAGGTGGTGGTCGAGACGGCGGCCGGGCGTGGCGCCTTCGTCTGCGGCTATCATGCCAACCAGAGCCCGCTGGCGCCGGAAAAATACCTGACCGGCGCGGAATGGAACTGGGCCAAGGTCTACAAGACGTTCGTCGACGATCTGGTGGCCGGCACGCCGCTGCCCAATTTCACGCGCGGCGGCCTGGCCGACGGCTTCGTCAAGATGAGCCCGCTCGGCCCCGCTGTCGGCGAGGCCGCCCGCAAGCAGTTCGACGGCACGCTGGCCGAAATGATGAAAGGCGGCTTTTCCGTCATCAAGGGTCCGCTGAAGAGCAACAAGGGCGTCGTCGTCGCGACCGAAGGCCAGGCCTTCGCCGAGACCGCGCTCGAACTCGAAAGCATGGACTACCTGGTCGAGGGCGTCGTCGGCTCGACCGCCTGAACCGGATCGGAGACGGGCCATGGCAGACACGGTCAGCACTGCGGGCGCACCGGCGCTGGTTGGCGCCAGGAATTATCCGGCGGCGCTCGAATGGGCGGCGCGGCGGGCGGAAGCCTTCGTCATACCGCTCGCGGCGCTGATCGTCGGCATGGCGCTGTTCAGCGTGTTCATCGCGCTGGTCGGCAATTCGCCGGTGCAACTCTACGAGACGATGTGGCGCGGCGGCTTCGGCTCGTGGTTCTCGATCCAGAACTCGCTGTCGCGGGCAGCACCGCTTTTACTGGCAGCGCTCTGCGTGGCGCTGCCGGCCCGGCTCGGCCTCGTCGTCATCGGCGGCGAAGGCGCGATCGTGCTGGGCGGCGTTGCCGCCGCCGCCATCGGCGTCGCGGCGAATGGCGCGCCGGCTTTTCTGGTCATCCTGCTGATGGGCGTGGCGGGCGCGGTCGCCGGCGGCATCTGGATCGGTGCCGTCGGCGCACTCCGCCACTACCGCGCCGTCAACGAAACCATCTCCAGTCTGCTGATGGCCTATATCGCCATCGCGCTGATGAACCATCTGGTCGAAGGGCCTCTGCGCGATCCGGCTTCGCTCAACAAACCCTCGACCGAGCCGCTGGCGGATGCCTACCGCATCGGCAACATTCCAGGCATGGACGTGCACTGGGGCCTGGTCGTCGGCATTCTCGCCTGCCTCCTGTCGTGGCTGTTGATCGAAAAGACGCGCTGGGGGTTTGCCGCCCGCATTGCCGGCGGCAATGTCAGGGCAGCTCAGGTGCAAGGGCTTGCCGTCGGGCCGCTGATCGTCGGCTTCACCGGGCTGGCCGGCGGCTTCGCCGGGCTGGCCGGCATGCTGGAGGTCGGCGCCGTGCAAGGCAGCGCCAACGCCTCGCTCGCCGCCGGCTATGGCTATACCGGCATCCTCGTCGCCTTCCTCGCTCGCCACAATCCGCTCGCCATCATCCCGGTCGCTTTCCTGCTCGGCGGTATCGGCGCTTCCGGCGGGCTGATCCAGCGCCGCATGGACCTGCCCGACGCCACCGTGCTGGTGCTGCAAGGCATGCTCTTCGTCGTCATCCTGTTCAGCGAAACCTTTTACGGCCGCTTCAAGGTCTTCAATCCCGATCTGTGGAAGAGAGGCTCCTGATGGACGCGACCGAGATCGGCCTGTGGGGCGTGCCGCTCGCCATTCTCGGCGGCGCCATCCGCGTTTCGACGCCCTTCATCTTCGTCTCGCTCGGCGAAGCCATCACCGAACGCTCCGGCCGCATCAATCTTGGCCTCGAAGGCACGCTGGTCTTCGGTGCGATGACTGCCTACGCCGTCGCGGTGATGACCGGCTCGCCATGGCTCGGCGTGCTGGCTGCCGCCGGTGCCGGTCTTTGCTTCGGCCTGTTCCACGGCTGGATCTGCAAATTCCGCGGGGTGAACGACATCGCCATCGGCATCGCGCTGATGCTGTTCGGCTCCGGCCTCGCCTTCTTCTTCGGCAAGCCGTTCATCCAGCCCTCGGCACCAGACCTGCCGGCCATCGCCTTCGGTGGCTGGTCGGATATCCCGCAGGTGCAGGCGGCGCTCAACGTCAACATCCTGTTCCTGATTGGTGCCGCACTTGCCGTGTTCCTATGGTGGGCGTTCCGCAATACGCGCGCCGGCCTGATCGTGCGCGTCGTCGGCGACAGCTCCGATGCGGCGCGCGCCATGGGCCTCAATCCCAACACCGTGCGCCTGCTTGCGACAGGTGTCGGCGGTGCGCTTGCTGGCATCGGCGGCGCCTATCTGTCGCTCTATTATCCCGGCAGCTGGACCGAACGCATCTCGTCGGGGCAGGGCCTGATGGCGGTGGCGCTGGTCATCTTCGCCCGCTGGAATCCGCTCGGCTGCTTTGCCGCGGCACTGTTGTTCGGCGGTGCGGGCGCGCTGGGCCCGGCGTTGCAATCGGTCGGGGTCACGCAGGGCTACTACCTCTTCTACGCCGCGCCTTACATCCTCACGCTCATCATCATGATTGCCACCTCGTCGCCGAGCCGCTCGCTTGCCGGCGCGCCGGGCGAATTGTCGATCACCAAATGACTGGAGTTTTTCCGATGAACGCCAGAGCCGAGATCACCCAGCGCTATATCGATGCCGACCCTTATCCATGGCCTTATAATGGCGAGCTGCGGCCGGACAATACGGCACTGATCATCATCGACATGCAGACCGATTTCTGCGGGCCGGGCGGCTATGTCGATCATATGGGCTACGATCTTTCGCTGGTGCGGGCGCCGATCGAGCCGATCAAGTCGGTGCTCGCAGCCATGCGGGCCAAGGGCTACACCATCATCCACACGCGCGAGGGCCACCGGCCCGATCTCGCCGACCTGCCGGCCAACAAGCGCTGGCGTTCGCGCCGCATCAATGCCGGCATCGGCGACCCCGGGCCTTGCGGGCGCATCCTGGTGCGCGGCGAACCCGGCTGGGACATCATCCCCGACCTCTATCCGGCGGCGGGCGAACCGATCATCGACAAGCCGGGCAAGGGCTCGTTCTGCGCCACCGACCTGGAGCTGATCCTGCGCCAGCGCGGCATCGACAACATCGTGCTGACCGGCATCACCACCGATGTCTGCGTCCACACGACGATGCGCGAGGCAAACGATCGCGGCTTCGAATGCGTGATGCTGGAGGATTGCTGCGGGGCAACCGACTACGGCAATCATCTCGCCGCGATCAAGATGATCAAGATGCAGGGCGGGGTGTTCGGCGCGGTGTCGAATTCGGCATCCTTCATCGCGCAACTGCCGTGAGGAGGCGATCTTGAGCGGGAGCACTGGGAAGAAGGCCGTCGGCGTCGAGACCATCGGCATGACCATGCGCTTCGGCGCTTTCACCGCGCTGGACGATGTCTCGATCAAGGTGCCGGCGGGATCGTTCCACGCGCTGCTCGGCGAAAACGGCGCCGGCAAATCGACGCTGGTCAAATGCATGATGGGTTTTTACCATCCGACCGCCGGCGACATGCTGGTCGATGGCCGCGAGGTCGCGATCGCCAGTCCGAAGGATGCCTCGGCATTGGGGCTCGGCATGGTCTACCAGCACTTTACCCTGGTCCCGTCGCTGACCGGTGCGGAAAACCTGGTCATTTCGCGCGAAAAGGTGCCCGTCGTCATCGACTGGCGCAAGGAGCGCGCCGCACTTGCGCAATTCATGCAGCGTATGCCGTTCAAGCTGCCGCTCGACGTCAAGGTGGCGGAACTTGCGGCCGGCGAGAAGCAGAAGCTCGAAATCATCAAGCAGCTCTATCTCGGCCGCAGTTTCCTGGTGCTCGATGAGCCGACCTCTGTGCTCACTCCCGGCGAGGCACAGGAAGTGCTTGGCCTGGTGCGCGACATGACCAGGACCGGCGACCTCACCGTGCTGATGATCTCGCATAAATTCCACGAGGTGACGGCCTTTGCCGACGATATCACCGTACTGCGCAAGGGCAGGCTGACCGGAACCGGAAAGGTCTCCGAACTTTCCCACAAGCAGATGGCGGCGATGATGATCGGCGACCAACCGATCGCCGCACTCGACAGCCGCGCCCCGGTGCCGGCCGGCGCCAGACAGGTGCTGACGGTAAAGTCGCTGAAGGCGCCCGACCGGACCGGTTTGAAAACCATCGACATCGGCGAACTCGATGTGAACTCGGGTGAGATCGTCGGCATTGCCGGCATCTCCGGCAACGGCCAGAAGGAATTTCTCGAAGTCCTTGCCGGACAGCGGGCGCGCAATGGCGGCGACGTTCTGGTGAAAGGCTCGCCCTACGGCGCCAGCCGCAGCGAGGCGCGCACGCTCAATGTCCGCTTCATTCCGGAGGAGCCGTTGCGCAATGCCTGCGCACCGAAGATGACGGTGGCGGAAAACATGGCCTTCCGGACCTTCGACCTCAACGAGGCCGGCAAGCCGGTCAACTGGATCAGGATGAGTGCGATCAGGGACTACGCGGCCCGCC
Organism: Mesorhizobium sp. M0437; assembly: GCF_040321335.1. Lineage (NCBI taxonomy): Bacteria > Pseudomonadati > Pseudomonadota > Alphaproteobacteria > Hyphomicrobiales > Phyllobacteriaceae > Mesorhizobium > Mesorhizobium sp. M0437. The sequence goes on along the minus strand of NZ_JAMYRK010000035.1, from coordinate 22,835 downwards.
TGGTCGAACAGTTCAAGGTCAAGACGGCCTCGCTCGCTTCGCCGATTTCGTCGCTGTCAGGCGGCAATGTGCAGCGCGCCGTGCTGGCGCGCGAGCTGACCGGCGAGGTCGATTTGCTCATCGTGTCCAATCCCTGCTTCGGCCTCGACTTCTCTGCCGTCGCCGAAATCCGCGCCCGCATCATGAAGGCGCGCAACGCCGGTGCCGCCGTGCTTTTGATGTCGGAGGACCTTGATGAGCTGCTCGAGCTCTCGGACCGCATCTTCGTCATGTCGGATGGCGCGCTGGTCTATGAAACGCCGATCGCGCAGGCGAGCGTGCAGACGATCGGCGAGCACATGGCGGGACATCACTGATGGCGGAGATCGAGGCGCTGCCGTTTCCGTTTGTGTTCAAGCCTGAGGCGATGGCGCTGGTCGTCATCGACATGCAGCGCGACTTTGCCGAACCCGGCGGCTTCGGCGCCAGCCTCGGCAATGACGTCAGCCGGGTCACGGCGATCGTGCCGACGGTGAAGAGGCTGATCGCGGGGTTTCGCGCCGCTGGCCTGCCGGTGATCCACACGATGGAGTGCCACAAGGCAGACCTTTCGGATCTGCCGCCGGCCAAGCGCAATCGCGGCAATCCGTCGATCAGGATCGGCGATGTCGGGCCAATGGGTCGTGTGCTGATCGTCGGGGAGCCGGGAACGGCGATCCTCCATGAACTTGCCCCACTGCCTGGCGAGATCGTCATCGAAAAACCCGGCAAGGGCGCGTTCTATGCCACCAGCTTCGGCGACGACCTCAAGCGGCTCGGCGCACAGCAGCTAGTCTTTGCCGGGGTGACGACGGAGGTCTGTGTGCAGACGACGATGCGCGAGGCCAACGACCGCGGCTATGAATGCCTTCTGGCGGAGGATGCCACTGAGAGCTATTTTCCGGAGTTCAAGGCGGCAGCCCTTGCCATGATCAGGGCGCAGGGCGCCATCGTCGGCTGGACGGCAACGACGGACCAGGTGCTCGAGGGACTTTCCAATGCCTAACGTCGCATACGCGGCTCTCATCCAAGGGGGCTGGCGTGATCTGCCATTCGAGCATTTTCGCGAAGGCATCACAGTGCATTGGCTGCTCAAGGGTGGGCCGATGGAACCGTCGGTCGCCATCCTGAACTACCGGGCTGGCGCCAGCGTGCCGCGTCATCGCCATGCCGGGCTGGAGACGATCATTGTGCTGGAAGGCACGCAGAGCGACGAGAACGGCGATCATGCCGCGGGCAGCGTGATCCTGAACCCGGTCGGAACCGAGCATTCGGTGTGGACCAAGGATGGCTGCGTCGTGTTCATCCAGTGGAACCTGCCGGTAGTCATTCTGGGCGAGGCCAAATGAGCGACATCCGCTTCGACATAGCGAGCCTGCACGTTGCCTATCAGGCCGGCGTCGGCATTGGCGAGGTGATCGATGTGGTCCATGCGCGGCTCGCGGCGGCCGATGACCCCGGCATCTTCATCCATCTGGCGAGCAGGGCGGAGTTGCTTGCCGAGGCGGAAAAGCTCGGCCCGTTCGATCCCGCGGCAAAGCCGCTGTGGGGCGTGCCGTTCGCGGTCAAGGACAACATCGATGTTGCCGGCATGCCGACCACGGCGGGTTGTGCGGAATATGCCTACTTGCCGGCGAAAGACGCCACCGTCGTCGCGCGGCTCAAGGCCGCCGGCGCGCTGGTTGTCGGCAAGACCAATCTCGACCAGTTCGCCACCGGCCTGGTCGGCGTTCGCACGCCCTATCCAATCCCGAGGAATGCGATCGACCCGAAACTGGTGCCGGGCGGTTCCTCGTGCGGCTCGGCCGTGGCGACGGCGCGCGGCATCGTCTCCTTCGCGCTCGGCACCGATACCGCCGGTTCGGGGCGCATACCCGCCGGCCTCAACAACATCGTCGGGCTGAAGCCGAGCGTCGGCGCGCTATCAGCCGCCGGCGTCGTGCCGGCCTGCCGGACGCTCGACTGCGTCTCGGTCTTCGCGCTCACCGTCGATGACGCCTATCACGTGTTCGAGGCGGCGGCGGCAAAGGACGACGCCGATCCCTATTCGCGTGACCTCTGCATTCAGGCTCTTGCCGCGCGCCCGCCGGTGCTGACGGTTGGCGTGCCGGCCAGGGCCGACTGGACCTTCTTCGGCGACCAGGCGATGCAGGCGGGCTTCGAGGCCGCCCTTGCCTCGCTGGAGACGCTGGGCTGCCGGCTGGTCGAAATCCCGTTCGGTGATTTCTACGCCACCGCCACTCTGCTCTACGAAGGCGCCTGGGTGGCCGAGCGTTACGCCGCGATCAGGGACTTCATGGATGCCAACGAGGCCGCCATGCATCCGGTGACGCGGCAGATCATCGGCGGTGCGCGAAAACTTTCCGCTGCGGACGCTTTCAACGGGCTCTATGCCCTGCAAGGCTATAAGGCCAAGCTTGCGCCGGTCATCGCCTCGGTCGACGTTTTCTGCGTGCCGACCGCGCCGACGCACTACACAGTCGAAGCGGTGCTGGCCGATCCGATCGCCACCAACAGCCGGCTCGGCACCTACACCAACTTCGTCAATCTGCTCGACATGTGCGGCATTGCCGTGCCGAGCGGAACCCGTAGCGACGGTCTGCCGATGAGCGTCACCTTGCTTGCCGCGGCGGGCAAGGACCACCTGACTGCGTCGCTTGCGCGCGATGTCCATGCGGCAAGCGGCCTTGCGCTTGGTGCTATCGGTTGGCCGCAGCCGCAGCGCGGCGATGTTCTGGCGGGCGTGGATGAAGGCACGATCGAGCTGGCCGTGGTCGGCGCGCATCTGTCGGGGATGGCGCTGAACGGCCAGCTGCAGCAGCTCGGCGCAATGTTCGCCCGGGCTGCAAGAACGGCGCCGCTCTACCGGCTTTACGCGCTCGCCGGCCAGTCGGTGCCGCGACCGGGGCTCGAACGGATCTGCAACGGCAAGGGAACAGCGATCGAGGTCGAAGTCTGGCGGCTCTCGCCGCAAGCCTTCGGCCGTTTTGTTGCCGCGATCCCGCCGCCGCTAGGCATCGGCACGCTTCTGCTTGATGACGGAACTTCGCCGAAAGGCTTCCTCGTCGAAAGTGCCGGTCTCACCGATGCAAAGGAGATTTCGCATTTCGGCGGCTGGCGCAATTTCATGGCGGGTCAGCTGCAGCGAAGCTGACGCTATCACTCGACCTTTTGCCTGAACTTCGAATGGCAGCTCGAGCAATCCTGCAAGATGAGATGCAGGAGGTGCTCCGCCGGCAATTTAGTGGGATCGGCTTCCGCGAGTGATGGTCGCTTGCCAAGCAGGCTGCCACCGCCCATCGCCAGGCCGGAACCCATTCTCATGTCGTCGGTGATGCGCGGCGGCGCCCGCTCGGCGTCGGAGGCCAAGGCGCTGGCCAGCGTCCCGATGTGGCGAGCCAGATCTTCGAACTCCGCGCGGGCGGGGTCGATATCCGGCCTGGCGCCTGAAGGCGCGCCCAATGTCGCGCTGGGGAATTCGGCAATCAGGGCAGGGCCGGTGCGGGCGCGGATGGTCTCGGCCGCCGCCTTGAAGGCCGCGGCGTCGTACGCCTGCTTGCCGTCGAACATCCCAGCGATCACCTTTGCCGCCGCGGCCATTTCCTTCATCGAGGCCTGGCGAGCCTGGATGACCGCATCACGACCCGAATGGGCGGCGGCGAGCACGACAGAGACGCAGGCAAGCGACAGGACCGCTATGATAGCTGCTCGTCTCATCGTTGGCACATAAGGAGCTAGAGAATTCTTGTGACCAGACTGTCCAGTCGGGAGTTCTCGCGATAGGCAAATCGGACCACAACGGCACCTAAGACGCCAGTGGTGGCACCGCCTATCACGTCGGTGAGATAGTGGGTGCCGATATAAATTCTCGACCAACAGATCAGCAATGCCATGATGGAGAGGGCCAGCGTCCGGCGCGGCAGACCTTGCATTGCAAGAGCAGCAACAACCGCAAAGCTGGCTGTCGCGTGGTCGGAGGGAAACGACCAGTCGGCGCTGGGCGCAATCAGCAGATGCGTCACGCCGGCATCGTAGGGCCGCAGCCGGTGGACGAATAGCAAAATGAACTGATTGATCGCCAGACCGAGCAGGAACGCCAAGCCGGCGGACAAGGCAGCATGGCGCACATGGTAGCGGTCGGCCTTTGCCCACCATTGCAGGGCAACAGCCAGCACCATCAGCGGAACGCCGATTTGTGAGACGGCGATCATTGCCTTATCAAGAAAAGGGCTGATCCCGGCTGCCGCGTTGATCCAGTGGGTTAGAGCTGCATCCATCGTTTCTCGTTTCCGCTGTTGTCGATCGCAAGGTGAATTTTGTGAAAGCAGTAGACGAACGCCGCATCCATCAGATTTTCGAGCTCAGCATCTGGCTTAAAGGGGCGCATGCCCTGATCGAATGCGTGGGCGGGATCCTGCTTTATGTCGTCACCACCGACGCCATTGCCTCCTGGGTCAATACATTCACCCAAGAGGAATTGATCGAAGATCCGAACGATTTCATAGCTGGCTATCTGTCGCAGATGGCAAGCCACTTTTCCGTCGCCAGCAAGGAGTTTTATGCCTTCTACCTGCTTAGCCACGGCCTTGTAAAACTGCTGCTCGTTGTCGGGCTTTTGAGAGGCAAGCTGTGGTCGTATCCGGCATCGCTTGCGGCGCTGGGCGCATTTATGTTCTATCAAGTCTACCGCTACTCCTACACTCATTCGTTCGGCCTGCTTGTCCTGACCGTATTCGATGCTGTCGTCATGGTGCTGATTTGGCATGAATGGAAGGTCGTGCGGCAGCACAAGCCGGCATGACAGCGAAGTTTGCACGTCAGCCGCTCCGATTTTCAATCCACCTCACTGGGCGACGCCTTGTCCTGCCAGCTCGTCGATAATCGGGCAATCCGGCCGCTCGTCGCCGTGGCAGTGACTGACCAATTGGTGAAGCAAGCCGCGCAATCCGACCAGTTCGGCGATCTTCCTGTCGACCTCGACCAGCTTGGCTTTCGCGATCGCCTTCACGTCGGCGCTGTCACGTTCCCTGTCCTGGTACAGCGACAGCAGCTGGCGGCATTCGTCGACCGAAAACCCCAGGCTTCGCGAGCGCTGCAGGAAGCGCAGCCGGTGAATATCGGCCGTCGAGTAATCACGATAGCCATTGTCCGTCCGGGCCGGGTGCAAGAGCCCGATATCCTCGTAGTAACGGATCGTCTTGGCCGGCAAGCCGGATTTTTCGGATGCGACGCCGATGTTCATGGCGGAAATCTCCTTTGTCGGAGGAAATAGACCTTCCAGTAGATGGAAGGTCAACATGATGTGGCGATTTTGGATGCCTGACGCAACCGCCCGCCCGCTCCAACCGTTTGCCTGCCAGTACATACTGAACCTTCGGGAAGAAATCGGTCCTCGGAAACGTTTTTACCGAACAGTGCTCAAAACCCGGTGTTCGACACCGGGTGCCGATGAGCAAAGACCCTCCGGCGCTGGCTCGACGCAACACCGTGCAGACGCCGAGGAGACAGAACATGCCCGTCAAGGCCTATATCAACCGGATCGCGACAGCGGCACCGGAGCACGAGGTTCATGAATTCTACCTGCGTTTCGCGGCCTCCATGCTCGCGGCCGATCGCCGGAGGATCTTCGAACGCATGGCCGATCTTGCCGGCATCGAGCACCGCTATTCCTGCTTTGCGCCGGCGTCCGACCCCGAGGGACCGTCCGCCGACCTGGCCGGAACCTTCATCCGGGGCGCGTTTCCCGGAACGGCGGCGAGAATGGCGATGTTCGACGATGCCGCACCTGTTCTGGCGCAAAAGGGCATCGACGGATTGCAGCTTGGCGACGACGCTTCCCGCATCACCCATCTGATCGTCACCACCTGCACCGGCTTTTCGGCGCCGGGCATCGATCTCGAGCTGGTTGCGCGTTGCGGGCTGCCGAACGGGATCGAACGCACGATGATCGGGTTCATGGGTTGCTATGCGGCGATCAACGGCCTCAAGCTGGCCCGCCACATCGTCCGCTCCGACCCGCAGTCCAAGGTCCTGCTGGTCAATATCGAGCTCTGCACGATGCATCTGCGACAGACCACCGAACTGGAAAAACTGCTGTCGTTCTGCCTTTGGGGCGACGGCTGCGCGGCTGCGCTCATCACTGCCGAGCCGGCCGGCATCGAGCTCGATAGCTTTCACTGTCTGGTGGCGAGGGAACGGCGGGACCTGATGCGCTGGAACATTCGCGACCACGGCTTCGAAATGGTTCTTTCCGGCCAGGTGCCGGCAGCGATTCATGAAGCGTTGCGGAACAGCCAGGCCGCCATCCTCGGAGGCCGATCGGCGAAAGACATCGACCTTTGGGCCGTGCATCCGGGTGGACGTTCGGTGCTCGACGCCGTCGAAAGGGCCCTGGAACTGGAGCCCACCGCGCTGGAACCATCGCGCGAGGTGTTGCGCCAGTATGGGAACATGTCGTCGGCGACCGTCATGTTCGTGATGAAGGAGATGCTGAAGGCGCCACCCGGCCTGCTCGGTTGCGGCATGTCGTTCGGACCCGGGCTGACGGCCGAAACCATGCTCTTTCGAACGGTGTCATGAGCGGCCTGGAGCACCGGCAGCTTGCGCCGGAAATCCTCGACGGACTTGCGGCCGACGATCCGCGAGCGCTGGCCGCGCGCCGCGACCTTCGGCGCATCAATATGCTGATGTTTCAGGCGCCGATCATGACGTCGTTGCTCAGGAGGTTCGTGCCAACGCCGCCACGCCGCATCCTGGAGATCGGCGCCGGCGATGGCTCCTTCATGCTGGCGGTGGCGCGGCGCGTGGCCAGGCATTGGCCCGGGGTCGAACTGGTGATGCTCGACCGCGTCGGCCTCCTCACCGCGCAATTGCGCGGCGATTTTGACCGGCTGGGATGGAGGGCGGAAGGCGTCACCGCCGATGTCTTCGACTGGGCAGGAAAGATCGAGAGTGCGCGTTTCGACGCCGTCACCGTCAATCTGTTCCTGCATCACCTCGATGATGCACAGCTCGTGCGTCTGTTTTCGCTGATCGGGCCGAAAGCCCCGTTGCTCATTGCGACAGAGCCGCTGCGGGCGAAACTGCCGCTGGCCGCGACCCGTCTTCTGCCGGCAATCGGCGCCAACGACGTCACACGAAACGACGCGGCGCAAAGCGTGCGTGCCGGCTTTCGCGGCAGCGAGCTTTCCGGTCTCTGGCTTGCGGCCAACGGCAAACCGGTCGAGGAACGGCGCGCCGGCCTGTTTTCCCACATTTTCGTCGGCGCCAGCGCCGGCAACGACCCATGACGCGATTGTCGACCCATGACGCGATCATCATAGGCGCCGGCCCGGCGGGCACATCCGTCGCGCTCGCGCTGGCCCGGCGCGGATGGGCCGTGGCAATTGTGGAAAAGACCGCATTTCCGCGCCGCAAGGTCTGCGGCGAATACATCTCGGCAAGCAATCTTGCGCTTCTCGACCGGCTCGAGATCGGCGATGCCTGGCGTGCCAATGCCGGCCCCGAAATCCGCCGCGTCGGTTTGTTTTCCGGGGAGACCTGTGTCGAGGCGGCAATGCCACGTGCAGGAGCTGGGCCTCGTGGGAAAGACAGCTTCGGCCGGGCGCTCGGCCGGGACATTCTCGACTCTCTGCTTTTGCAAGCGGCGCGATCGGCGGGTGTCGAAATCTTTCAACCTTGCCGCGCCGTCGCCATCGAGCCGGACGGTGAGATGCGAAGGGTGCGAATTCAGGCCGGGGATGAAGCGGCGATATTGCGAGCGCCGGTGATTGTCGCCGCACACGGCTCGTGGGAACCGGGACCATTGCCCAGCCAGCTCGCAAAGGCCAATCGCCCGTCGGACCTGCTCGGCTTCAAGGCGCATTTCACCGGGTCGTCCCTGCCGCCGGATTTGATGCCTCTGCTGGCCTTCCCCGGCGGCTATGGCGGCATGGTTTCGGCGGATCATGGCCGGTTGTCGATCTCGTGCTGCATCCGGCGCGATATGCTCGCGCGGCTGCGTAAACAATATGGCCCCAAACAACGGAGCCACGTGTCGGCCGCCGATGCGGTCTCGCGCCATCTCGTGGACTCGTGCCGAGGCGTCAGGAACGCCTTGGAACCGGCTCTCCTCGACGGTCCGTGGCTTGCCGCAGGTCCGATCCGGCCGGGAATTCGCTCGTGCTACGAAGAGGACATCTTCCGCGTCGGCAATGCAGCCGGAGAGTCTCATCCTGTCATCGCCGAGGGCATCTCGATGGCGCTTCAGTCCGGCTGGCTGCTGGCTTGCGAACTCGCATGCGCGCCAAGTGGCCGAGCAGGGCGCGAGGCTGCCGCCAGACGCTACGAGGCGGCCTGGAAAAGACTGTTTTCGACACGGGTCTACGCCGCCGCGGCCGTTGCCGGAATTGCCCTTCGCCCCGGCAGCGCCACCTTGATGGCGGCGATCGTCCGGAATTTCCCGCAGACACTGACGCTGGGCGCGCAACTGAGCGGCAAGACCAAGCCGGTTCCCGGCTTCGTCTGACGAGTAGTGCAGCGCATTGGGCACGCCGAACACTGGCTGTCGGAACAGTTAGGGCCACCGCGCGTTGGGCGCGAATGCAAGTTCGGGTTGCGACAGGGATGGACCTTTCATGGGTGGCGTGGATCATCTTTGCCGCGTTGCTGATTGTTGCAGGCCGGCCGGTTCCTTCTGCCGTCGACTCGGTTCCTTCTGCCGCCGACAAACTGATCGCATCGCCCGTGCAGCATCTCTCGACCTCGAATGAGTCGGTAGCGGCGGGCGAACCCACCGCTACCGGCGGGCACTTTGACGACGCAACCTGTCCCGCTCACCCTGCCGCCCAGTGTTGCGGATCGGCGTGTTGCGGATCGGCCTGTCATGCCTTCCTCGTCCATGAAACGGCATTAAGCGCGTCGAGCGCCCCGGCAAGACAGGTTCAATCCGGTCCGATGCGCGCCCATGGCACCGTGCCTCGGCGAATTGAACGGCCGCCAATCGATCGGATGTCCTGAACGGACGCCCAAACAGGGTGTCCATCCTGTTTTCGAGCTCACAGCCCCAATCCGATTGGAGAAGACCATGAGAAAGCAGACAATCCTTATGGCTGTCGGCCTTATAGCTGTCGGCCTGATGGCCGGTGTCGCAACAGCCGTCGCCGCCTCGTCCGGCCACACAGACGAAGCGATGACAATCCACAAGGCCTGGCAGGCCAAGGCGGAGTGAGGACACGATCATGCACAACCAGTCTCCCGAAATGAAGGACTGCATCGAGGCTTGCCTGGATTGCTATCAAGCCTGCCTCGGCACCGCTTCGGGGCATTGCCTCGAAACAGGCGGTAAACACACCGAGCCGCAACATTTCCGGCTGATGCTCGCCTGCGCCGAGATCTGCCGGACCGCTGCGCATTTCATGCTGCTCGGTTCGGCGCATCACAAACACGTCTGCCGCGAATGCGCGGAAATCTGCGACGAGTGCGCAACAGACTGCGAGCGCATCGGCGATATGCAGGACTGTGTCGAAGCCTGTCGGCGTTGCGCCGAGAGCTGAAAAAGGAGGGCGGCTTGATCGTCGGCCGGCGGGCGACAAGCCCGCCGGCTCCGCATCAGCTATCCGGCGCGAAGAATCGTGTTGCCACGGCAGTCTACCCGCCACCGCCGTCCGACAGGTCGACGACCTGCCTGCCGGTGAAACCGTGCTCGCGGATCAAGAACTTCGCCAGTCCGCCATACACTTTCCAGCGCCAGCATTGGCAGCGGCTGCCCCCTTCTCCTCGGAATTTGCCATCGCATAGTCGTATGCTTGACGGTGTCTACGGCTTCAGGTTCGCAGGTATTTGACCAGGGCTGCAATCGCGAGCAAGAGGGCGACGAACACCAGGACCCAGACGAGCGCCATGCCGCCCATCATCCACGTACCCATTGGACCATTCATCATTGCAATCACCTTGCTGTCAGTGAAAGCCCGCCTTCGTCGGTAAGCATCGGCGATTGCGCAGGGAATTAGCTCGCCGTGGATTTCGGTCAAGACGACGAGGAAACCCGATCGGCCGCCCTGTCGCCCTTGTCCCGGCAACCGGAAGTATCTTGTCCTGCCAACCGGAGTGTCGACCACGTCCTGGTCGTCTTACATACCTCCGCCGCAGCCGTCTGAGAGATCCCAGACATCGACGACCTGCTTGCCGGTGAAACCGTGCTCACGGATCAGGAACTTCGCCAGCCCGCCATACACTTTCCAGCGCCAGCATTGGCAGCAGCATGGGCCTTTCTCGTTGGAATTAGCCATCGCATAGTCGTAAGCCTGCTGCTCGTCGCCGGAGAGCTTCACATCGTAGTAGGGCATCATCTTCTGTGCGATGCCGGCCTGAATATCGTACGGATCGCTTGGGATCATCGCGATGTCGCGGTACCTGGCCAGGCCGCTCACCTGCTCGGCATAGCGCTTCATCTCCATCGGGCTGCAGCACGAGCCCGTGATCCGCGACATCGCCGGCATGGTCGCGATCGACTCGGTGAACTTGGCCGAACACGTGCTGTTGCCGTTCTGGCTGAGATATTTGAAACGGCGCAGCAGATCGGCATCCCCATCGGCCATCGCCAGATCCGGCCCCTTGAGGAAGCTCAGGACCGCGGCGGCGCAAAAGGCGCCGCCCAGAACAACCGTCCGTCGGTTTAGGTAGCATATTCGGCTCATTTGCTGCTCCTCGCCTGCTGGATCAGTTTCTTCATCGTTGCCAGGTCGGTCGCGCCGGGGAAAATCTGCTCGCCAACGACGAAGCTTGGCGTTCCGCTGATCTTCAGCGCCTGTGCCAGTTGCGTATTCCGGTCGATCGACGCCTGGATGTCGGGCCGCTGCATGTCGGTCTTCAGTTTAGCCACGTCGAGCCCGACGTCGGCAGCGACCTTCAGCACGACCGTTTCGGTCACCCGCGTCTTCACCGCATACAGGGCCTTGTGGAATGCCAGGTATTTGCCCTGGCGCTTTGCGGCGAGAGCCGCCTTGGCAGCAAATACGGAATCCGTGCTGAGGATCGGGAATTCCTTGTAGACGACCTTAAGATGCGGATCGTCGGCCATTGCTTGCGCCATGATCGGCGCAACCTGCCGGCAATAGGGGCAGTTGTAGTCGAAGAACTCGACCATGGTGACGTCGCCTTCGGCGTTGCCGCCGACCGGGCTCGCCGGGTCCCGGAAAATCTCGTCCGCCTTGGCCGCCAGGGCGGCTTTCGCCTCTTTTGCCGCAGCCTCGCGCTGGCGGGCGTCGAGGCTCTGCAGCGCCTCCATGACGACTTCGGGATGCGCGAGGATATAATCGTGGATACGCTGGTCGAACTGGTCCTGGGACATCTCGCCCGCGGCGATCGCCTGATTGTGGAGACCGAGCGCGAGCCACATCGTCGCGCCGGCCAGCATGACGGCACGGGCCATTTTGCCGACGGCTCCGCTCAATGGATTGGACTTGTGGGCCACAGGCTTCTCCCTCCCTCTGTTTCGCCGGACCGCCGGCACGTGCGAATGGTGCTCAGAACATGTCCTTGATTTTCGCCCACCATCCCGTTTCCTGATCATGGTGCGGGCGCTCGACATTGTTGGTGAGCGCATTGACGAAGGTGACGAGATTGACGGACGCGAAATCCAGGCCATGGAAATTCGCCCGCCAGCGGCCCTCCTTGTCGATCACATGGGTGACGATGCCATGCATCTGATAGCCGTCATCGGTCAGCGTGAACTTGTGGCCGAAGGCCTCCGCCAGTCTGCGGGTCGCATCCTCCGGCTGATCCTCGGTCGTGGTCAGGAAGAGCCAATTGACGGGATCGAGCCCGTGCGCCGACCCGTAGGAGTGCAGCACGTCGGGCGTGTCTTTCTTTGGATCGGTGGTGATGCTGACAAAGGTGACCTGATTCTTCATCGGCGTGCCGTTCACCATGTTTTGGACATCGGCGATCTTCTCGGCATGCAGGGGACACACATCCGGGCACGACGTGTAGATGAAGTGGAGGACGACCACCTTGCCGCGCAGATCCGCCGTTCGCACGACACGCCCATCGGCGGTGCGCAGTGTGAAATCAGGCGCCGGCTTGTCGATCTGCTGGAAATATTTCTCATCGCTTTGCAGCATGGCGTCGACATCGTCGAGTGAGTGCGCCCGCGCACCGTAGACGAAGCCCGCGACCAGTGCTGCGAGCGCGACCAGCAGCACACGCATCCATCCTTTCCAGCTCGATTGGATGTGCATCGGTCACTTCCTTTCCGGGTTGGCGGCGATGCGGCCGCGGAGGAAGTCGACCATGTCGGGCGCGTCCCATTCGGCCGGCCCAATCAACCGGCCGATTTCCTTGCCGTCGCGGTCGATCAGCAGGGTCATCGGAAGGCCGACAGCGCCGAGCGTGAACATCGCCTTCGCGGAACTGTCGATGTTGAGGGCGAGGTGTGTGACCCCGATCTCGCCATAGAACATTTTGACGGCGTCAGGTCCGGCACGGTCCATCGACAGCGCGACGACCTCGAAATCCGGACCGCCGAGCTTGGCCTGCAGACGATCGAGCGTCGGCATCTCCTTGCGGCAGGGCGCGCACCATGTCGCCCAGACGTTAAGCAGCACGACCTTGCCGTGGAAATCCGCAAGCATTTTCGGCTTGCCATTGCCATCCTCGAAGCTGATTTCCGGCACGGGGACGGGCGCCTCGTGAACGGCAAAGTTCTGCGGCGGCTCAGCGGCTGATACCGGCCACGAAAACGCCAGCAGCATGCCAACCAGGACCATGGCTAGTTTGCTCACAATGTCCTCACTCGGTCGCGTAGACGGTGGGCGCCTTGCCGCCTTTGGTGAAGGCGTAGACGACGAAGGGGCCTTGCTTCTCGCCACCCATGCCTGGGGCGCCGGCCGGCATGCCGGCGAGCGTTATGCCGGTGATGGCAGGGCGCTCGGTCAAAAGCTTCTTGACGATCTCGACCGGTACCAGGCCATCGACGATATAGCCGTCGACCATCAGCGTGTGGCAGCCTTCGAGGTCGGCCGGCACGCCGGCATCGCTGCTGATCTGGGAGAGATTGTTGACCGGCTTGATGTCGACCTTAAAGCCGTTGTGCCCGAGATAGTTGGCGTAGGACTCGCAGCAGCTGCATTGCGGGTTCTTGTACATGACGGCGTTGATCGTTGCGGCGAAGGCGGGCAGCGGCGTTGCGATCAGCAGGGACAGTGCGGCAAGGCGGTAGGTCAGTTTCATTGCAGTTCTCCTTGATTGGATAAAAGTTTCAGGTCACACGGAACGCCGTCATCAGGCCGGCCATCTGGTGATCGGCGACATGGCAGTGCAGCATCCAGTCGCCCGGATTGTCGGCGACGAAGGCGCATTCGATCACATCCTTGGGGGCGAGCAGCACCGTGTCCTGCCATTGGCGGTGCGGCACCGGCGAACCGTTGCGCGAGATGACCGACAGGCTGAAGCCGTGGACATGCATCGGGTGCCACCAGGCGGTTTCGTTGCGCATGGTGAGATGGCAGGTCACACCGCGTTTCAGCGTGAACTGCGGCGCCATGCCGGCATGGCCGTCGCCGGTCATCGACATGCCGTTGATCGCCCAGGCCGCACCGCCGTTCATGCCCATCATCCCCATGCCCATCATGCCGCCGACGCCCTTGAGCTTGCCGCCGCCCATCATGCCGCCCTGCAGCACGATTTCCTGGCGCTCGGCGCCAGCGAGGTCGGGCTGGGGCAGAGGGTTGCGCGGCAGGCCGGCTGGCGTGCCGAGCGGATGGGTTCTCAGCGGCGGCGCTGCGTCATAGGCGAGTGTGGTCAGGGTGTAGGCAAGGCCGTCGTAGAAATCGTCGATAACCGCGTGGCGGCTGCCGGGGTGGCCCTGCATGTCGAGCACGATGTCGATGCGCATGGCGGGCGCCAGCACCAGGCGACCACCCTCCGGTTCATGCGGATCGCAGGGCTGGCCGTCGATGGCGACGACGACCGGACGGTGGCCTTCGAAGCGCAGCGCCATCATGCGGGCAAGCGAGGCATTGGCGAGCCGCAGCCTGACGCGCTCGCCGGCCCTCACGCTCCTATCGCCTGGCCCCGTGCCGTTGACGGTGACGACATTGCCGACGCGGCCCGACATCGAGGCATCCATGGCACTGCCGAAGCCGCCGGCGATCTGCCCGTCGGCAACAAGCCGCCAGTCCTGCAGCAGCCAGACAAAGTCGCGGTCGACGGCGACCGGCTCGGCCTCCTCGACGATGAGGGGGCCGGCAAGGCCGCGGCCGATCTGCACCAGGCTGTTGGCGTGCGGGTGATACCAGAAGGTGCCGGCATCGGGCGGGGTGAATTCATAGATGAAATTTTGCCCCGGCCCGATCGGCTTTTGGGTCAGGCCCGGCACGCCGTCCATTGCGTTTGCCAAGCGAATGCCGTGCCAGTGGACGGTCGTATCCTCGTCGAGACCGTTCTCGACAGTGATGCGGACCGGCTGGCCTTGCCGCAGGCGCAGCGTCGGGCCGGGAATTGTGCCGTCATAGGCCCATACCGTGGTTTGCGGGCCACCTGCGTCGATTAACCGGGCATGGGCCGGCGTGACCTTGATACGGCGCTCATCAACTGCGGCTGCCCGCGCCGGGCGCATCGACGTCGAGACGGCGACGCCCGCCGCCGCAAGCAGGAACCCGCGGCGCGACAGGAAAAGACTGGAATTGCTATTCACCCTTACGTTCCTTGCGATCTCGATCGACGGCGAGCGTCGACTGATTGCTTGTCCGCGCCCGTCGCGCATCAACGCGAGCGGGCGACCGGACGCCGGACATCAGCCGTGGGACGGCTGAAACGGCGTCAGACGAGAGCGCTGGGTCTGGGAGGGTATGGGTCGGGCAGGGAACTTCGTCCGTGCAGGAACGGCACCGGCAGCGGCGATATTTGCGACGGCAGCGGGGTTGCCGTCATCTCGAGCTTCTGCGGCAGCAACGCAAGCGCCGGGGCAATGCAGGTCGGCGCGCAGTATATCCCCTTGCCGTCATCGCCGGCACCCTTGAGGCATCCCTTGCAGTCACCCTTCATGGCGGCATCGGCCATCTTGTCCATGCCGGGCCCCGCAGCCATGCTCATGCCATCGCCGGCAGCCATGCCGGCCGTCATCGTTGCCGACATGATGCTGGCCTGTGCACCGGACAGGCTGAGCCCCACGGTCAGGAAGACCGCGAGCAGCGTGACAAGCATGTGTTTTGGCGACAGCCGAGCCAACATCTGCTCAGGCTGACCGCAAAGTACGGTTTTTGCAAGTGCCAATGCTGTGACATAGCGACCAAGGGGAGCCAATCAGTGCCGGGCATGCTCGCATTTATCGTGATCCGCCAGCACCTCGATGACACGGCATTCGCAGACTTTTCCGTGCCGGCAGCCTTCGACCATATGCTCCAGCTCGGCTTTCAATGCTGTAAGGCTGCGTATCCGCTGAACCACGTCGGCCAGACGCGCCTGGGCAATGGCGTCGGCGGTCGCACAAGGCTGGCTGGGATTATCCTGCAGCGTCAGCAGCGCCCTGATGGCTTCGATCCCGAACCCCAACTCGCGCGCGTGCCTAATGAAGGCGAGCCGGCGCAAGTCTGCCGCTTCATACTGCCGGCGATTGGCTTCGCTGCGGGCAGGGGCAGGAAGCAACTCGATCTGCTCATAGTAGCGGATGGTTGGAACCTTCACGCCGCTGTGTCGGGCCGCTTCACCGATGGTCATACCTGCTGGCATTTTCGCTTGCTCCTCTAGTCGCTAGAGGATGTAGCGTCGCGCTCGAAGATACAAGAGGTTCACCATGGCTGCGATCAAACAACAGACCCGCTACCGCGTGGAAGGCATGGATTGCGCCGGTTGCGCCAGCAAAATCGATACGGCCGTGCGGCGGATGCCTGGTGTTCAGGACATCAACGTATCCGTTTCGGCAAGCACTCTGACGGTCACTCATACTCCCGAAAGCAATCTCGGCGCGATCGAGAGGAAGGTCACCGGCCTCGGCTACGCCGTCGCTCCGATGACCTCCAAGTCTGGGACGCCGGCGTCCGATCAATCCGCCGACAACCATGCCGACGGAAGGCGCAATCACGACGAGAACGTAGCGGGGTTACATGATAACGATGATGCGCCCGCGTCGGAGCTATGGTGGGACAGCGCCAAGAGCCGCCTGGCCATCGCCAGCGGGGTCGCCTTGGCCGTGGCTTTCGCGATTGACTACGCCTGGCCCGCGACCGGCCCGTGGGCCTTCATCGCCGCAATGCTGCTCGGCCTGGCTCCGATCGCGCGCCGAGCGGCCATGGCCGCAGCCGCAGGCATTCCGTTCACAATCGAAATGCTGATGACTGTGGCGGCGGCCGGGGCCGTCATCATCGGTGCCGGCGAGGAAGCGGCGACGGTGGTCTTCTTGTTCCTCATCGGCGAGTTGCTCGAAGGGGTTGCGGCCGGCAAGGCACGGTCCAGTATTCAAGCGCTCACGACCCTCGTTCCCAAAACCGCGTTCGTCGAGAAAGACGGCCAGACCCGCGAGGTGCCGGCCGAAAGTCTGGCTGTGAGCGCCATCATCCTCGTGCGGCCGGGCGACCGGATTCCGGCTGACGGCGAGATCACCGAAGGCGGGAGCGCCATCGATGAATCACCCGTCTCCGGTGAAAGCGTGCCGGTGCGCAAGGACGTCGGCGACACGGTCTTTGCCGGCACTATCAACGGCGACGGCGTGCTGCGCGTCAAGGTGACGGCGACCGCCGCAGACAACACGATTGCACGCGTGATCAAGCTGGTCGAGGAGGCGCAGGAAAACAAGGCGCCGACCGAGCGCTTCATCGATCGCTTTTCGCGCTGGTACATGCCCGGCGTTGTCGCCGTCGCGGCGCTTGTGGCCGCCACACCGCCGCTGCTCTTGGGCGGCGATTGGAACGAATGGATATACAAGGGGCTGGCGCTGCTGCTCATCGGCTGCCCGTGCGCGCTGGTCATTTCAGTTCCGGCGGCGATCGCGGCGTCGCTTTCGGCCGGAGCCCGGCGCGGCCTGCTGATGAAAGGTGGGGCGGTGCTGGAAGGGCTCGCGACCATCAACGCCGTGGCGCTCGACAAGACCGGCACGCTGACGCTCGGCAAGCCACAGGTCACCGATGTCGTTGCAGTGGGTGCCAGTGAACGCGACATCCTTTCGCTCGCGGCAGCGCTTGAGATCGGCTCGAGCCATCCCCTCGCTTTGGCCATCCTCCAAAGGGCCAAAGCCGGCAACGTTCCCGTGCCGCCTGCCGCCGAAGCCAAAGCGATCGGCGGTAAAGGGGTTATCGGTCATGTCGGCGGCAAGAACCTGTTTCTGGGCTCGCCAGTCGCGGCGGGCGAGATAAACCTGCTGCCAGCAGACCAGGCGGCACGCATCGTGGCATTGAACGATGAAGGCAAGTCAGTGGCGGTGCTGCTTGTAGACAACACGCTGGCCGGCTTCATTGCCATGCGCGACGAACCCCGGCCGGATGCTTTCGCCGGTCTAAAGGCGCTGACCAATGCAGGCATCAGGACAGTCATGCTAACCGGCGACAATAAGCGCACGGCGGCTGCCATCGGCAAACAGCTCGGCATCGAGGTGCGCGCCGAACTGCTCCCTGAGGACAAGCAGCGCGTCCTCGGCGAGTTGAAGGGGCAGGGGCTTAGGGTAGCCAAGGTCGGCGACGGCATCAACGATGCGCCGGCACTTGCCGCGGCCGATGTCGGCATTGCCATGGGCGGCGGCACCGATGTGGCTCTTGAAACGGCTGACGCAGCGGTGCTGCATGGACGCGTCGGCGACGTTGCGGCCATGATCAGGCTGTCCCAAGCAACCATGGCCAACATCAAGCAGAACGTCACCATTGCGTTGGGCCTGAAGGCAGTGTTCCTGGTGACGACGATCGCCGGCATCACCGGCCTCTGGCCCGCCATTCTCGCGGACACCGGGGCGACGGTGTTGGTGACGGCCAATGCCATGCGGCTGTTGCGTTGGAAGAGCAGCTGGTAAGAGCGACAACGGCATCGTGTTAGGACAGACCATGCAGCAAGCCATTGCGTCGGACGGCCTTCGCCGGGTGGTGCTTGTCGTCGCACTGCTGAACCTGGGTTATTTCGGCATTGAATTCGCTGTCGCACTGGCGATCGGCTCGGTGTCGCTGTTCGCCGACAGCGTCGATTTTCTGGAAGATGCCTCGGTCAATCTCCTCATACTGCTCGCCATGGGATGGTCGCTGCGTGCCCGCTCGCGGGTCGGCATGGCGCTGGCGCTTATCCTGCTGGTGCCGGGCCTGGCGACGCTGTGGACCGCGTGGGAAAAGTTCAACATGCCGGTGCCGCCGCAGCCAACGGCGCTGACGCTGGCGGGATTAGGCGCTCTGGCGGTCAATCTGTCGTGCGCCTACATGCTGGCGCGCTACCGCCATCACAGCGGCAGTCTTACCAGGGCGGCATTCCTCTCGGCCCGCAACGATGCGGTCGCCAATATTGCGATCATACTGGCCGGATTGGTGACGGCCTTCCTGTGGCGCTCGGCGTGGCCGGATTTGATCGTCGGCCTGGGAATCGCGGCACTGAATGCAGATGCGGCGCGCGAGGTCTGGGAGGCAGCTCGGGAAGAGCACCGGGCCGTTTCGTGAACTCCAAAACGCTCAGCGCGCTGCCGCATTGCCAATCCGCCAATGCAGGCCCCTATACCGGCCAGCAGTCAGCCAGAAACTTGCGCGATCTCTAATATAATCGCACCCTTTCAAAGCGGTCGGAGGGAGAACCGCCCATAAGTAAAAATCGGGAGGAAAAACCATGAGCAGCATGAGCCTCACCACACTTGGACGAAGTCGACCGGGTCGAAGCGGTGAAACGATTAACCGCTCAAGGCCACGCACGTCATCAAAAGGCCCGCGTCTCCGAAGCGGACGCGGGCCGATTTCGTCGGTATACGCTAGGCAGGTATCAAGACGGCGATGCGGTGGATGCCGACCACCTTGCTGGTGTTGGCTGCCTCGTCGGTCTTGCCCTTGGAGCAGGTGTACACGTCACCTTCCTTGAGCTTGAATTCCTTGTCCGCCTTCTTGATCGTGAATTCACCGGCAGCAATGGTGCAGACCATGTCGTTGTCCATCACCATTTGAGGGGCGGCTGCTCCGGGCTGAAAGACTATATCGACAATTGAGATGCTCTTGTAGGCGGGGATATCGGAATTGCCGGTGCCGACCTCGACCAATCTGACGCCGGGTGCAATCTCCTTGCCTTCCTTCGGGCCGTATTTCTTCACCTTTGCCGCCGCCGCCAGCGTGAACAAAGGCGTTACCGCTGCCGCCGTCACGCCGAGCGCAATCGCGGACCTGCGATTCATGGTTTTCATCGCGTCCTCCCATTTAATGTTTGGCCACGCACCAATGCGCATGACCACAATACATTAGCACACATGCAGATAATTGCAGCACGGCGTTTCGGAGCTTACGGAAGCGAACCGCCTCCCGGTCGAATGCGACCGAACAGCAAACAATTCCATGCTATGCTGGCGAGCCATCAAACGGGCGACGGGGGATAGCAATGTTGGAAACGGACAAGGTATTCGCTGGCTCAATTCCGGAAAACTACGACCGCTATATGGTGCCGTTGATTTTCGAGCCGTTCGCCGCAGATCTTGCACGACGAGCAGCGTCCTTGTCGCCAAGCGCCGTTCTGGAAACCGCCGCGGGCACCGGGGTTGTCACCCGCGCATTGGCGCCAAAACTGTCCGCCGATGCAAGCTATGTCGTAACCGACCTCAACCAGCCGATGCTCGACTACGCCGCTTCGCGGCAAGCTCCCGACGATCGCATCAAATGGCGTCAGGCTGATGCTCTGGCGCTACCGTTCGAAAATGCGGCCTTCGATCTCGTTTGTTGTCAGTTCGGTGCGATGTTCTTTCCCAACCGCTCATCCGCCTATCGCGAAGCCCGGCGAGTCCTGAAGCCCGGAGGACATTTTCTATTCAGCGTATGGGATCGCATCGAAGAGAATGTATTTGCGGACGATGTGACCAATGCCCTGGCGAGGATTTTTCCGAACGATCCGCCGCGCTTTCTGGCACGCACGCCGCATGGCTACCACGATACGGCACTGATCCGTAGCGAGCTGGAGGACGCAGGTTTTTCCGGTGTGGTGATCGAGACGAGGGCCGAACAAAGCCGTGCCTCCTCGCCGCGCGTTCCGGCCGTTGCTTATTGCCAGGGCACTCTCCTTCGCAACGAAATCGAGGCCAGAGAGGCGGGAAAGCTGGACGCTGCAACCGACTACGCCGCAGCCGCCATTGCAGACAGGCATGGCAGCGGCGAGGTTGCTGCCAAAATCCAGGCTCACATAATCATGGCTGTGGTCTGAACGGTTCATCGTTTCACGGAAACGCTCTGTCTTTTTGTTTTGACGCAATTCCGGACGGAAAACCGTTTCACACTTTCCTGAAATTGCTCGAGGTGTTGGACATCCCGTTCCAGCACCTGCGACGTTCAGCTGCCATGCAGCACACGTCTTGCCGCTATTCCGAATTCCCAGACGATGACCGTTCATTCGCCCAAGTGGCAGGTCGACAAGTGGCAGGTTGATGATCGCCGGGGCTTGATGGCGGCGGCGGCCGGCCGCGCGATTCTGGTCGGCCCGGCTTCACTTTCGCAGCCATGGCCGACTCCGCCCAGCAAGGTCTAGTCATTTCGCTTTCTTGACTCGGCCGACAAAAACGGGCAGCAAAGTCATCATTGGAGGGCAGTTTTGCCAACTATGCAGGTTTTGGAGGGCGTTTTTCGGTGTGACCGTCGCCCAATCGGCGGTCGGTAGAGGGATTGGTTAACCAACTTTGTCCATCTTTTGAATCAATCGGCAACAGACGCAAAGCGTGCTGGGGGCACCAGGCGAACTGTGAATGTCACGGCTGCGAAATCCGCTAGCCGGCATCGGCCGATTGAGAGTGGTTGAATGGCGTTTGTAAGTGCGAAAACCCGGGGTGACAGTCCTGCAACTGGATTGACTTCGATGAGGCCCGGCCTGCGCTGGGTCGCGGTTCCGGCCGTCGGCGCAGCCATTGCTTTATGGTCGGTGGCGACCTTGGCCGGCCTTTATTCAGTGGGAACCTCGCTCAGCGCCGCTTCCAACGGTCTCCCGCAAAGCCTGCTCGCGCCGCGCACCATCGCGCTCGCCGATCCTCGCCGCAGCCTTCCAAAGGCGCAGGCCCCGACATGGGCCGCAGCAAACGCGGCGCTGTCGGCCAAGCTGCTGCAGCACGGATGCGATGCCAACTGCCTGCGGTCGGCGTCGAACTTCGTCCACCAGGGAAAATCGGCCCGCCTCAAGCGCAACACCGTGCCGCTTGTCGCTGATGCGTCGCGGCAATCGCGCTTCGCCGACGTGGTTGCCACGGCCGCGCTGTCGCCGCAAAAGCTTGCCGCCGCCTTTGCCCGTGCCTCAGCCGGCTCTCCCGTCATGCTCGCCAGCCTGCCGGCCGACGCCCGGTTCGCCGAGCCGGTACGCATACCCGACCCGAACGGCCCGGCGTCAGTGCGCTTCGGGCCCGCGGTGGCGGAGATCGAACGCTCGTCGCGCCTTGCGCTGGCGCTGGCGAATACATTGCCGGAGCAGATGATCGACGTGCTCCCGGCAGCCGTCGCGGCAAGCGAGCCCGCGGCTTCGCAAGAGCCGCAAGAACCTGAGGTCCAACTGGCCTCGCTGCCGCCGCAAGACGACATGCCCGACAGCATTCCGCTGCCGACGCTGCGTCCGCGGGCGGACATCGATAAGCTGGCCGAGGCGCCGCGGGCTCAAGCGTCAAGAGATCAGGCGCCAAAAGACCAGGCGCCAAAAGACCAGGCGCGAAAAGATCAGGCGCAAAAGGATCAGGCATCGAAAACGGAGCCGCCCAAGGCGCAGGCCTCCAGGACCGCCAAGGCGAGCAAGGTGCAGACGGCCGACGCTCCGCCGGTCGAGACGCAACCCGGCAGCCTGTCGCCTCGCAATTCGTCACAAGCGGCAGTGCCGGGTGTATCGGGCAAGCCGGGCAAACGTTCGAAGACGCAGGGCGGCGACGTGCTGGCCTATGCCAAGCCCGACATGCCTTCCGGCGGACTCGGCGGAGCCTTCAGGAACCTGTTCACCACGCCCAACATGGGTACCGGCGTCGCCGTCTACGACATCTCGGCCAAGACCGTCTATATGCCCGACGGCTCGCGGCTGGAGGCACATTCGGGACTGGGCGCGATGGTCGACCAGCCACGCTACGTCCACAAGAAGAATGTCGGCCCGACGCCGCCGGACACCTACAATCTGACGATGCGGGAATCGCGCTTCCACGGCGTTGAGGCCATCCGTCTGACGCCGGCCAGCGGCAGCAACAAATATGGCCGCGACGGCCTGCTCGCCCACACCTACATGCTGCGCGGCGGCCGCGCCGAATCGAATGGCTGCGTCGTCTTCAAGGACTATGCCCGCTTCCTCGCCGCCTACAAGAAAGGCAAGATCAAGCGCCTTGTCGTCGTGCCGCGGCTGTCGAAGCCGCTGACACAAGTCGCCCAAGAGGGGCGAGGGGCTTAGGTCGCTCGCGGCAGTCCTTCATGGCTTCGTCATCCCAGGGCGGAGCGAACGCGAAGCGGAGCGCAGACCCTGGGATCCATGCCGTTGCGTCAGCCGAAGAATGCAACGACGCAGATTGAAAGCCGTTCTGTAGCGATCCCTTTCACCTCCTGTCCTTCCCGCATCAGAAAGTCCCGCCCGTTGCAGCGCGGAGAGGTCACGGCATGATGGGGTGGACGGCGCCCGACGGCATCGGATGTGCCAGAATGAGTTCGTTGAGATCTCAAACAAGGGAGCCGTCCGTGGAACAC
>NZ_JAMYRK010000034.1:0-65015 GCF_040321335.1 Mesorhizobium sp. M0437 | reverse complement strand
CATTGAGGCGGCGCCCGATCAGCCACAGCCGCCTTGTCTCCGATGAGTTTCGCCGCGAGATCCGCCGGCAGCGGCATGAGATCGTAGCCGTGTAAGATGGTTGCATGGCGAAGATCCTCAAGCGCTTCGAACGCGCGATCGCGGGTGCCAAGCCAAAGACCGGGCTCGTCGGTTTCATCGTGCGGGAACGCGTGCAGGAAGTAGGTCCGAAGCGGTGGGTCGTAGCCGATGACGGCGTCTGGATCCGAGCGGACCTGTCCGGTGACGGTGCCACTGACGGTGATGGTGTAGCGGCTCATTGCAACCTCCTTTTGCCGATGGGGAAGCCGGCCCCTTGCGGAGCCGGCCACCGATGCCTCACTGGGGGTTGTTCCAGAGGATGACCTTCTTGTTTTCCTCGCCACCCGGGGCGGGAGCGAGATTGCCGAAGATCACGCCGATCTCGGGGGCTTCCAGCTTGACCGAGAGGTACTCCTCGCCCGAACGTTGGGAGGTGCGGTGCCAGCCGGCTCCGATCTCGAAGCCCGTGCGCTTGTTGACGATCCGGTAGTCCGGCGCGTCCTCGCGCGACTTGTTGGTGTTCGGGATGAGGGTGATCGGGGCATTGACCCGGAGCGTGGCAAAGACGCCTTCCATCGAGCCGTCGGACTTGGTGGTGAGGTTTGCGATCGTGGTGGCCATGGTAGTTCTCCTTCGGTTGCATCGGGACCATTCCCGATGGCGCCAAAGGAGAGGGCCGTCCTGCTGCGGTCATCTCGGCGAAAATTCTGGAAAATTCTATTTGCCTAGAAATAACGGGCAGGCCCTTCGCCTGTCCGCGGACAAAAACAGAAATCGAATTTTCCAGAATTTTCGCCGAGTGTACCCTCAACGGGGGTTGACCGCACAAAGCAGGCGGTCGTCTACAAAGGCGACATGAAACGGGAATGGCCCCGGATGCGAGCGAAGGAGAAGAACTCAGGCCGCCATCGCTTGGCCGACTCTACGCTGCCGGATCGCTGGAACATGCTGCAGCCTCTCGGGTCATGTCGTCGACATCGCCAACCCATCGAACAGCAGCCCGGCGCGTGAACCGCTTGGCATGTTCGGTATTGCGGCAGAGCGGTTTCGAGATCGGGGCCGGCTGGCAGCGGCCTTCACGCCCCTCGGGGGATGATACCGCGCAGTCAGGTTGGATGATCCGGCAAGCCAGCATGTTGTTCGGCACGCCTGCACCCGCTTCAAAGGCGAGAAGCGTCAAGATGATCATCCGCACAACGCCCCGCGGCTCTGCGCGTGGACCGGTTTCGAAAGGGGCCGGCTCCGTCCGCACATACAAGTGGATTAGGCGGCGAGGAGCCGGATCAACATATCTGATTGAACCCGCCGGGCTGTCGGCGGGACCGCATCCATCATCCTGGCAACGCCAGACGCTCGTCCGGCGTCATGCAAGCTTCCGCTTGGCGGCGAATGTCCGAACCTGCATGGCGGAGCATGGCGCAGCAGTCCTCCACATTGTACGTCGTCGCCATGCTGCCCCTGGCCAGATCGTAAATGACGCACGGCTTGTTCGCGATGGCGAGCCGAAGCACGTTGACGGCCGTCCCGGGTGATGCGCCATCCCAGATCATCATGCCAAAGTCGGCGCGCCGCGCCATCTCCCGGTCTTTGGCAGCGTGGAACCAATACCCGTGAGCGCCTTCAGGAGACGGGACATGGTAGGCAGCCCAGTCGCCCAGATTGTTGCGAGGTTCCTTGCCCGCATGGAAGACCCCGACATGTTCGTAGCCGTAGCCAGCGAGCAGGCCCTGCGCCTCGGCATCGGCCCCAGACGCGTCGCCAATCAGCACGCCGTGCTCTGCAGCGACGATCGCGCCGATGCGAGCGATAGCAGGTTCCGGCAGCTCGAATATCTCGCGTGATCCGCCTATCAATATCATCGACATCGTGACTTTCCCTTCTCGCTCGCGTCCCCCGCCCCGCGCCGGCCGCCCTCTCCCTCTGGCCCTGCGCGAGGGATCGTCACCCGAAGGCCGAGACGGCGAAGCCGGCTCGGGGAGCGGCGGGACGCCGCGACGAGAGCCCGGCCGGCCGCAGGCCGGCGCGCCCGGATCCTGCAGCTGCCGGAGGCGCTACGCGCATCATCTGGCTAGTGGCGCTATGCGCTTGGAGCTACGGGCCTTTGTCGGCCAGCCAGAGACTCACGTCCTGGATCGAGCGCATGGCTGCGAAAAGAGAACGTCAATCCAGACGGCTGACGCGGCGGCCCTCGCTGCGCGCTTCGATAAAGGCGCCTGCGATCTTCATCATGAATGCCTTGCTGAAACGACCGAGGGGCTTACCGTCGGATTCGATGTACCAGGAGCGTTCGGCAATATCGTAGTTGTATTCGTCAACCACGATCCAGCAGCGTTTGAGATCGGTCAGACCGGCGCGGCGGCACTCGATAGCGGAGACTTCCAAACCGACCCGATCGCTGGTCGGTGGCTGGGTGGTTATCGCCAGGAGCGCGAGATGGGTCAGGCCATCTCTTGCGCCGCGGACAGCGATGACCACGCAGGTCGGCCGGCTCTTGCGGCCTTCCGTTTCGCCGCGCTCGTGTTGCCATGCCCAAAGATACGGGTAGGAGATCACCTGACCAGGCAGAAATCTACCGCTCATCATCGTATCCTTCCCCGCGCGCTAGTCGGTCGATCTCGGCGGCGAAGAGTTCCGTGTGTTCCTCCGGCATCTCGGAGACATGGTATGCGCGGCGGGGATCACTGCCGATGCGCATCCGCTCGTAGTGCTCGTAGCTCATCAGCACGAACCGGGGTTTGCGGTGCTTGGTGAGAATAACGGGTTCGCGGCTGGCAACGTCGGTGACGTCGCCAACCTGCTTGTTGAGATCCCCTGTCGTGAACTGACGCATGGCTGGACTCCTTATCGATCTCCATATTATCCAGATTTTCTTGATTTGCAAGAAAACGGCGCTCACGCGCCTCCCTCCGCGAACCGCCAGACGGGGATGCCGAGCCGACGGGCCTTGTCGGCAAGGTTGTCGGTGATGCCGGAGCCGGGAAAGACGATCAGGCCGTAGGGCACCACGGAGAGAAGCTGGTCGTTGCGGCGGAACGGAGCCGCCTTGGCGTGCCGGTTCCAGTCCGGCTTGAAGGCGATCTGGGTGACCTTGCGGCTCTCGGCCCAGCAGGCGGCGATGCGCTCGGCGCCGCGCGGGCTGCCGCCGTGGAGCAGCACCATGTCAGGATGCTTCTCGCGGGCCTTGTCGAGCGCCTCCCAGATCCGGTCGTGATCGTTGCAGTCGAGGCCGCCGGCGAAGGCGATCTTGGTGCCGGCCGGGACGAGCACCTCGGATTCGGCGTGGCGGCGAGCGGCGAGGAAGTCTCTGGAGTCGATCACCGACGCGGTCATCGCCTGATGAGAGACCTTGGAGCCGGTGCGCGGCCGCCATGCCGATCCGGTTTGTGCTTCGTAAAGGTCGGCGGCCTCATCGCGCATGATTTCGAGCACGTTGCGGCGCTCGATATAGGTGATGCCTTCCGCGGTCAGCCGTTCCAGCTCGACCGACTTCACCTCCGAGCCGTCCTGCTCCTGCTGGCTCGAGCGCTGGGCCTCCTCGTTGCGGTCGAGGCTGCGGGCGACGCGCTCGGCGGCGCGGTGGAAGACGTTTGCGAAGGACCAGAGCAGGTCGTCGAGATCGGGTTCGAGCCTGGTGTCGCCAAGCATGCCGGCGAAGGTCTCGACGATACCGGCGAGGCCGGCCCGGATCACCTCGTCGTCGGGCAGCGGGCGGGGATCGGGCTCGTCCTGATGCGGACGATGGCCGTACATCTGCAGTTCGAGGATGACGCGGTCGGTCGGCGAGGAGGCGTGGTAGGGCTCGTAGGCGTCGTCGAGAGGAAGCTCGTAGGTCATGGCGTGTCTCCGTCGGTTATGGCCGCGCCTATCGCGGCCTGACAGCGCATCCCGGCCGCGCGCCGGGCGCGGCCGCACCGAAGGCCGGAGCGCGAGCGGAGGACGGCGCAGCCGTTGCGGCCGTGACCGGGGGGTGGCAGGGATCGCCTCTCGGGCAGGCCGCGGGCGCAGCCTCTCCGGCGGACCGTCGCCATGCCTGCAAGGCTTCCGGTGACGCCGCCCCTGCCCGCCTGCCGGCCCCGCCCGGGCAACCGGGCGGCAGGAAGAGACGGGCATCCTCCGGGACGAGCTGGTCACTGAGCCATGCTGCGAGATGGGCCGGGCCGAGATGACGCAGGTCGTCGTTGAAATCGCCGAGCTGCGGCCGCAACACCAGGGCGAGGATCCCGGCTTGGCCGGCTCGCTGGCTGAGACGCTCGATGCCGTGCCGGCCGGCGGCGTCGGCATCGGCCGCGATATAGAGGCGACGGCAGCCAAGCGGGAAGGTCAGGCCGGCGAGGTGATTGGCCGAAGTGGCGGCGGCAACCGGCAGCGCCGGCATCACCACCTTAAGCGACGCCATCGTCTCGAACCCCTCGCCGGCGGCCATGACCGAGACGGGCGCACCGGGCTGGTGGCCAAGCCAGATGCCGTTGCCAAGGAGATTCCCCAGCGAACGGCGTGGATCCGCGAGTTGCGCCTTGCCCTGACCCGAAGGATCAAGCCAGGTGCGTTGTAGGCCGGTGATACGCCCGTCGAGGCTGGTGACAGCGGCAATGAGCGCAGGCAGGGTCTGCGTCTCGCCCGTCACGAGATCCCTGCAGTAGCAGCCGGGATGGAAGCGCACGGCACGCTCATGCGCGGAAAGCAGGATGCCGCGGCCGGCGAGGTATCGTTCGGCCAACGTGCCGGCGATCGGCTGCGACATGGCGAACAGGCGACGCGCCGCGTCAGGCGAGCCGGGTGCCGCGGCAGGCTGGCGTTGCGCGCCAGGAGCGTGGGGCGGTGGCAGCGGCACGGAGAGGAAGCGACGCGCTTCATCCGCGACGTCACGGAAATCAACAAGACCGCAGCTTTCTCGGATGACATCGAGCAGATCGCCAAACTCAGACGTCGCCTCGTCGACCCACCTACCCGCCGGGCCTTTCGCGTTGGCTTTCAGCCGCACATGCATGGAACGGCCGCGCGTGTTGCGGACATCGCCGACCATCCAGTAATTGCCGGAGCGATGGCCGTTGGAGAGATATTCGCGGCACACCGCCTCGGCATGATCGCCAAGGCGGCGTGCCAGCTCTGAGGCCGAGCCGGTCATCATCAGCTCCCTCAAGCCGCCGAGGTGCGGTCGGTGACGCCAACCAGCGTATGGCGGTCGAGGAGCGCGGCGAGGATGGCAGACCCTTGCGCGGACGTTGGGATGAACAGCCGGAGCTTCCAGGAGATGATCTCGGAGATCAGCCCCAGCGCCTTCAGCCGCGGAACCATGGCGTCGGTGAAGCCGATCAATTCGACACGGTAGTCGTTCATGACGCGGCCGCGGCGCAGAATCAGGCCATCGGCGAGTTGCAGTCCGATCCGTCCGTCGACAAGCCCGGTCCAGGCATCTTCCGGCGCGAGCTTGGGTACATCGTCGAGCCCCAGATTGCGGAACATGGTGGCGACAAGCGTCGGGGCGATGTGACGCCCGATGATGCGTTCGCCGGCATCGGTCTGGATCCGGTAGACCTGACAATCATGGTCTGGCAACCGCCGCCAGATCGGCAACAGCAGACCCGTCACGATGTGGAAAGTGCTGGTGGTGAACTCCGGGACGGCGTCGATTTCTGCCTGCCAAAGCTCGCGGAACAGGTTTCGGTCGGTCGGCTGCCAGTGGGTTTCGGCAAGGGCGTCGAGACCGAAGCGCAGCTCGTCGGTCGGCCGCAGCAGCCGCACGCGGTGTTCTATCGTGCCGTCGTCGAGCATCAAGCTCGCCGTCGGCAGCCGGATCGCCGCACGGCTGGACCGGGCGTTCACCAGCAGAACCGATTGGGGCTCCGCCCGGACGATGGCCAGCGCGTCGACCAGCCCGAGCGGCCGGATGCGGTCCTTGCGCGCGACGGTGAGCACGTGCGACTGGGCGCCGGAGACCGGATGGGTATAGACGGTCCTACGATCAGTGACGACGATGCTCTCCGCCGTGATCGTCTCCAGACCCTTGTCATAATTGCCGGCGGCGATGGCGCCTTCGATCTTTGCTGCCATCAGTTGCTCGAACACCTCGAACAGCAGGTTCTGGGTTTCGATGCGCAACGCCAGCAGGCGATTGAGCCAGGTCGTGATTGGCGGCAGCTCGTCCCGCAATCCGCCGTCGTCACTCGTCAGCGACAGCCCGGTCACCGTCTCGAAGGTCGTGAGCGAGCAGCCCTCGATCTTGCCCTGGTGCAGC
This sequence comes from Mesorhizobium sp. M0437, assembly GCF_040321335.1. Classification (NCBI taxonomy): domain Bacteria; kingdom Pseudomonadati; phylum Pseudomonadota; class Alphaproteobacteria; order Hyphomicrobiales; family Phyllobacteriaceae; genus Mesorhizobium; species Mesorhizobium sp. M0437. The sequence continues at coordinate 58,720 of NZ_JAMYRK010000034.1, read as the reverse complement.
AGATGATAGAACTGCCGCAGCGCCGCTCGGGCGTAGGCGCTTTCGAGATTGTCTTCGGCACGGAACAGCCCTGCCCCGCCGGTCTGGCGCTGACCGCGCGTGATCGCGCCCAGCGTGTCGAGCCGGCGTGCGATCGTCGACAGGAAGCGCTTGCCGGCCTTTACATTGGCGGCCATGGGCCGGAACAGCGGCGGTTGCTTCTGATTTGTGCGATGGGTCCGACCGAGACCCTGGATGGCGTTGTCGGCGCGCCAGCCGGCCTCGAGCAGATAGTGCTTGCGCAGCCTCTGGTTCCTGACACCGAGATCAGCGTGGTAGGAGCGGCCAGTGCCGCCGGCGTCGGAGAAGACCAGAACGCGCTTGTCGTCATCCATGAAACTCTGGGTCTCGGCCAGATTGGCCGAGCCGGGGCGGTTTTCCACGGCCAGCCGGTCGATACGGTCGCGGCCGGATTTCTTGACGATGCGGCGCGAGCGGCCGGTCACCTCGGCAACCGTGTCGGTGCCAAAGTGATGGATGATCTGGTCAAGGGCACTGCCGACCGGCGGCAACGACGCAAGCCGCTCGACCATCTCGTCGCGCCGCCGAACTGCCTCGCGGCACTGGACCGGGTTGCCATCTTCGTCGTGCACAGGCCGCGAATACACATTGCCTTCGGCGTCCGAGTATTCCTCGAACAGCTGGATGGGGAAGGAATGCATCAAGTACCCGCCGACATACTCCCGCGGCGTGACGTCGACATGCAGGTCCGACCATTCCTCGGTCGGGATCTCGGCAAGGCGTCGTTCCATCAGCGCCTCGCCGGTCGAAACGATCTGCACGACTGCCGAATGACCTTCGAGCCGATCCTGCTCAATCGCGCCGATCAGAGTCGGCGTCATCATCGAGGTGATCAAATGCGAGAAAAAACGTTGCTTGGTACTTTCAAAGGCCGAGCGCGCCGCCGATTTTGCGTTGCGGTTCAGCGTGCCGGACTCGCTGGTGATGTTGGTCGCCTCGAGTGCGGCGGTCAGGTTGTTGTGAATGACCTGGAAGGCGTCGGCATAGGCGTTGTAGATGCGGATCTGCTCCTCGGTCAGCGCGTGCTCGAGCAGGTCGTATTCGACACCGTCATAGGAAAGCGAACGCGCTGTATAGAGGCCGAGCGACTTGAGATCGCGGGCGAGCACTTCCATCGCCGCGACACCGCCGTCCTCGATCGCGGCGACGAATTCGGCACGGTTGGCGAATGGAAAATCCTCGCTGCCCCAGATGCCGAGACGTTGCGCATAGGCGAGGTTCTCGACGGCGGTCGCACCGGTCGCGGAGACGTAGACAATGCGGGCATCGGGCAGCGCGTGCTGCAGCCGCAGTCCCGCCCTGCCCTGTTGCGAGGGCGCGACGTCGCCACGCTCACTTTTGCCGCCAGCGGCGTTAGCCATGGCGTGGGCCTCGTCGAAGACGATGACGCCATCGAAAGATTTTTTCGCCCCCGACGGGTTCTCTCCAGCCCCTTCGGCCCCTCTCGCCTCTTGTCCGACCCAGTCGAGGATCTGGGCGATCCGGGATTTCTTGCCCTCCCGTTCCTGCGAGCGCAGGGTTGCGTAGGTCGTGAACAGGATGCCTTCGGCAAGGCGGATCGGCGTGCCCTGCCGATAGCGTGAGAGTGGCTGCACGAGGAGTTTTTCCTGGCCAAGTGCTGCCCAGTCTCGCTGAGCGTCTTCCAGCAATTTGTCGGACTTGGAAATCCAGATCGCGCGGCGCCGCCCCTGCAGCCAGTTGTCGAGGATGATGCCGGCGACTTGCCGTCCCTTGCCGCAGCCGGTTCCGTCACCCAAAAACCATCCACGCCGAAACCGGACAGCGTTCGTAGCTCCTTCTGGCGCGGCCGAGACGACATCGCAGGTCTCGTCAACCGTCCAGGCGCCGGTGAGATGACCGCAATGGGCTTCGCCGGCATAGATGACGCTTTCGAGCTGGGCGTCCGACAGCAGGCCCTCGTCGATGATCGCATCAGGAAGAAGCGGCCGATAGGAAGGCTTTGGCGGCGCGACGGCGGCCATTGCGGCCGACTGCACGAGCGACGTCGGATGCGGTTTCGCGCGGGGAATGTCAATCGACTGGAGCGCATAGGGTTCGTAGATCGTGTCGGTGAGCCGGCCGCCCTCCTCCGGCATCCAGTCGCGCAGCTCATAGGCGAGGGGGACAGCCGGCGTGCTGTTTGCCATGACCTGGCGGGCGGGCTTCGCCCGCGCAGTCGGGCGGACCGATTGCATTGCCTTTGGAGCAGCCGTTGAGACAGCGAGGGGTGCGGCTCTCGCTCCCGATTGGGCAATGTGCATGGCGGCATTGCGCACGATGCCGTTGGACAATGTACCGGTCGAGTTCGGAAAGCCGCCCGGTGTCCGGGGCGGCAGATCCGTGATCCAGGAGAGCAGCGTTTCGACATCCGTGGCCTTGCCCGGCGAGCCGGAGAAGCTGGTTGGGTCGTTAGCAGGAACTTTGTCGATGATGGTCAAGCGGGTCTCAGCCGTCGTCCCATGGCGGGCGTAGACACGGCCGTCGATCGCTGCGGTGAAGACGGTGGTGCCCTGCTGCTGCAACCGTTCGAAGGCCGGCCGCCATTTGGAGTTTTCGGGAGACAGCCCGGAGCCGGTGACGGCAACGAGGCGTCCGCCCGGAAGCAGGCGTGCGAATGCGGAAGAGAGGTGCCGCCATGCGGCATCGGCGACATGGCCGTCGACATATGCGCCGACGCTGAAGGGTGGATTCATCAGCACGACGGACGGCTCCATGGCCGCGTCGAGATGATCGTCGATATGGGCGGCGTCGTGCCGCGAGACGGGAACGCGCGGGAACAGAAGGCCGAGGAGATCGGCGCGTGTCGCTGAAAGCTCGTTGAGAGCGATCGAGGCGCGCGCCATCTCGGCATGGACGGCGAGCAGACCGGTGCCGGCCGAGGGTTCGAGAACGAGGTCGCAAGATGAGATCGCCGCGGCGTGCGCCGTGACGAAGGCCAGCGGCAAGGGCGTGGAGAGCTGCTGCATGGCCTGGCTCTCGTCGGACCGTCGCGTATGAGTGGGAAGAAGTTCGGCGATGCGCTTCATCATCGCCAGCGTCGCCTGCGGCGTGGTGGACCGGGACAGGATCGCTGCTCCGAACCGGCGCAGAAACAGCACCTGGGCGGTTTCGAGCGCCTCATAGGCGTCTTTCCAGACCCAGAACCCTTGCGCATCGCTGCCGCCAAAACTTGTCGTCATGGTGGTGCGCAGTTCCGCAGTGGTGACAGACTTGCCCTGCTCGAGGAACGGCAGAAGCCGCATTGCCGCCTGATAGATCGCCTGGGCGTTGTTGATGGGGACGTGCCTCGGCGCGCCGAGGGGAGCGGCAGCTGTGGTCGAAACGATGTTCATGGAGATGTCCTTCGCGAGAGGGGAGAGGCGCCCGCGCCGACACTCTCTGCGCGCCAGCCGGGCCGCATTCCTCCCGGCTCCCCTCTGCCTCTGGCGCCGATGCACCAAATGGGTTGCGCTCTGCGCAAAGCCATGACTTGAATGCGCGCACAGGGATGCGGCGGCGACCTGGAGCGGCGGAGGTGATGCGACGGTTCAGAATTGGCAGTGAGGTTTACGAGGGGGCAGCGCCTGACCTGCAGGCGGCGTTGGCGAGCGCCTATGCCCGCACCGAGCGTCCGCTGTGCCTGTGCCGCGAGCCAGGCTGCCCGATGTATATCGCCCGCATCGGCGACCTTCACCTGATCAAGCGCATGCCGCTGAGCGGCGGCGGACATGATCCATCCTGTGATTCCTATGAATCACCTTACGAACTGTCCGGTCTGGGCGCCTTGATGGGCAGCGCGATAAAGCTCGATCCGCAAAGCGGCATGGCGGCCCTCAAATTGGACTTCAGCCTGTCCAAGACGGGGAGCCGGGCAGCGTCCGTGCCTGCGGGGCAAAGTTCCGCCAGCGTAACCGCCGATCCCAGGGGGATGTCGCTGCGTGGCCTGCTTCATTATCTCTGGCACGAGGCCGAACTGACGGTCTGGACATCCCGATGGGCCGGCAAGCGACATTGGTGGAATGTCCGCTGGCATCTGCTCGAGGCTGCCGGGCAAATGACGGTGAGGGGCGGACCGCTCGCGGATATCCTGTTCGTGCCCGAGCCGTTTCGCGCCGAGAACAAGGAAGCCATCGAACAGCGTCGCAACGCGGTTCTCGGCACGGCGCTCCCGCCGAAATCCGGTCCCCGAAAGTTGCTCGTCCTGGTCGGCGAGGTGAAGGAGATCGTGCCCGCCCGCTCCGGTCAGAAACTCGTCATCAGGCATTTGCCCGGTTTTCCCCTTCATGATCGAAGATGCATTGCATCGCCGCTTGCAGGTGCGATTTGAGAAAGAATTGTCGTTGTGGGCAGCGGATTCCAGCTCGCATCTCATGACGATCGCGACGTTCGGACTGAACCCGGCCGGCCTCGCCATTGTCGAGGAGGTCGCGTTGATGGTGGTGTCCGAAAACTGGATTCCCTACGAGACGGTCCCGGAGAAAAGGCTCGTCGATGGGCTCGCCCGCGTTCGTGAGAAGAGCGTGAAGGGATTGCGCTTTGACCTGCAACCCGACCAGCCGATCGCCAACGCATTGCTTCAGAACAGGGACGAGCCGATAGCGCTCTTTGTCGTTCCGGCCGGTGCGGACGAAGCGTTCGAGGCGTCGCTCGACGAAATGATCGCCACGCGTCCGGAGATCGGCTCCTGGGTGTGGCGTGTCGGCGAAGGCGATATGCCGCCGCTACCGCTCTGAGCGTCGGCGGAATTTCCGTCGATGCTTCAGTATGCCTTAGGCCAGGCCCAGCTTTTTCTTGAGCTCGGCATTTTCCTTGCGCAGACGGTCGGCAAGCAGGTTCTTGAGGCGCTTGTTTTCTTCTTCGAGTGCGACAAGATCGCGGAGATCACCACTTTCTGAAGAAGGTGCGGCAGCTCTTTTCCAATAATAGTAGGTCTGCTCGGATATGCCGGCCTGGCCGACCGCAATCTTGCTGGTCGCGCCGCCAGCGATCGATTTCTCGATCTGGTCAAGCTTCTGGGCGCGTTCCTTCTCAGAATAGGTCTTCCGGGCGGTCCGCACCGCCACCGCAGGTTCAGCCGCCTGGGGCCCTGGTCTCGCCCCGTTTTTGCGGGTCGGCTTGGCGAGCTCTGCCTTCGCTTTCTTTGCTCGCGGAACTTTCTTCTTCGCTTCAGGGGCTTCCACTTTGGCTGGTGCTACTGTTGTCTGAACAGTTTGAGCTTCCTGAGAATCGGCCATGATATGCTCCGCTTGTGGATTGTCACCGTCTTCAGCATCGATGGGTCTTATACTGGAGTCAATGAGCTCAGAACCTGGCAGCTGAGCACCATCAGACAGCTGCGTCATCTCGGTGACAATTTTGGACAGGTCGAGACCACCCCAGATCGACTGGCTTGGCTTTTGCTTGCCGCGCTTCTGTTTGACTTCCACGATAAATGGCCGGATCTGGCGCTTCATAGTCCCTTCCTTGATGTGAGGACGACTTGCAAGCCAAGTCGCTGTTTCGCGTCGGCGAGTATCCTACGCCAAGGCATCTTATCGCTCTTGCCGAGCTTTATCGGAGAAGGCCCGCGACGAGCAAGCGAGGTTTCACTGATCTAGGGGACTGGCTCGATCACCGGGACGCAAACAGTCTATTGCGAGCCGAGGTCTCATTTGACGCGACCTTCAGAGCGTATCCATGCCCGCCATCCACAGGCGCCACTTCGCTCGATCCACCGGCAGCTGACAAATTTTGACATGCTGACGAGGCTCGCATGCTCCAGCTTCGGTAAAGAACCCCTCCCTGCATCGAGCGCCGCCTACGCCGTCATTCGTTGCCGCCGGGCAAACGGACAAGGACTAACAGCCGTCCGCATCCGATGACTGTGCACAACCGACTGCATCGATTGCAATCCTGATTTTCTTGGGCGCAAATCTTCTCATGGCGGCGGATGAGCTGGACGCGATTGTTTTCGGGATGGCGGTCGACAGCGTCCGTGCGCTTCCTCTTGGATTCACGGAAAAAGTCGCAGAAATTGCCAACCGAAGCCACGGCGTCCTGCTTTTTGATTTGCGCATCGATGGCGACTTGGAAATGCAGCGGATCGCCGCCGTCCGATATCCAAGCAACCAGACAGGCATTCTGGCGCTGGACAAGCAGAGCTCGGCGATCAGCCATTGCATGGTCAACGGCACTTTCTCCAGCTTTATCGCTCCCTTGGAGGACTGGAACACTCTGCCGCTACCGATGCAGGCCAGGACGAGTATCGCCGGCCCGGCCAGCCTCTTCATCGGCGCCTTACGCAATGCCGGATACATCCTGCGCGGCAGGTCCTGATCCGAAGTTTTGCGCGGTGACTGGCCGATCATATCGTCGAACCAGTCGGCCACACGGCTTCGCTAAGGGCGATGACCCACGGTGATCAGGTGACAGGATCATCCGAGTTGAAGTCTGACCCTGATAGGTGGCTCGCTGGACTACGAGCACCTGGTCGGTGCTGGCCTTAAATACCGTGAAAATGCGCCGGCCGGCGGCGACGCACTGATCGAGCAATGTCGGTTGCCGTCACGGTATCTTGGAAAGCGATAGGGCTGCGTGCAAGCGATCGTAATGTGCGAGAGCGTCTCGCCCGTCGGCGTCCGATGGTACGCCTCCTCGATAGACATCGCGCCGCATAGCCTATCCGACGCGCCTCATTTCAGCGGAGTAGGCGGACCGTGCTAATAGGGACGTTTCGCTTCCGAGCGGCAACTCTCAGGGACAACCTTTATCGTCGCCTCCCTTCTTTGAGTTCCGGCTTGATCGGGCGGAGGACAGGAGTTCGTCAATCTCGAGATCCGACAGATCATCGAGCAGCTTGAGGACAGCATCATGCCTTCCGGCGTTAACGAGAACCGTGCCTTTGCCGCGATGTTCGGCCCACCGGGTCTCGGGATCTGCGTTGCGGGCGATGCCCCTGAGTTCGACGGGGGTCATGTTCCAGATCGCCTCGAGCTTCTCCGCGCGGGTCATGCTGTCGCTCGCGCCGGTCTCGTGGGCGATGACGGCGGCGCGCATCTTATCTGGGGACTGCCTATCCGCGAGGTCACAAAAGCCGTGAAACCAGCGTTCGCGGCCCCGGATCCGGATCGCGAAGAATACGCTGGTCACGTTGCCGGCCTTGAACTCCGACATGCCGAACATGCCGGTGCGCATGAAGAGCGGCGGCAGCAAATCGAGCGTGAAGTGATATTCTGACGCGGTGATCTGGAACCACTCGCCTGAATAGGGAGTGCCGGAAAGCAGATCGATGCCGGGAGTATCTTTGTGTCGGCTGAACAGTTGGAACATCTGCTCGCGGGTGGCGACGCCGTCGAGCACCTTCCTGAAGGGTGGATGTGCGGTCATGGGGTTCTCCTGAACGCGGGTCGGCCACGCGCGGCATGAACCGCGTCGTCGCAAGTGCTTGGTGATGTTGTGGCTGTCGACTGGCCGAGCCTGCGGCCAGCGTGTGCAGGCGATGATGGGGTATGCAGGGTTCAGGCGGCGCGTCGCTCGGAGGAACGCGAAGCGCCTCGACCAACCCCAGTGATGGCACACACGGCGGCGGCGAGCGCCGGGATGTCGTCGAGCATGCCGAGCGCGACGAAGTGGTTGGCCCCGCCGGTATAGTCCTTGCGGCCCTTGCAGGTGCGGATCAGGATGCCGTGAGCCGATGACAGCCCGAACTGGCCGACCTGAATGTAGGTACGGTGATGGTACAGGGTGACTTCGCCGGAAACGGCAATACCCGCCTTGTTCGAGCGCAGGTCAAAGCAGCCCGATGGCAGGTTTAGTTCGGCGGCGAGTTTCTTCAGCCGTGAACGCGCTGTCGTGTGAAAACGCCTCTTCTGCTTGCTCGTCATAGGAGCAGCTTCTGTTCCAGTCGAACATGTCGATCTCATGAAATGAACAGGCCCGCGATCGCTCACGCGATCCCGGGCCCGTCGTCGGGGGGTTCAATGCGGTGAAGCGATCAGGCGGCCGTGCGGCCCTCGATAACGTCGGCGCCGACCTCGTCCGCGGAGACTTCCTCGAGATAGGCCCGACCATACTGGTTGTTGGCGAGCCAGCGTTCGGCCGCTTCGCGATCCTTGGCGAGATAGAGCAGCTCCGGGCTGTCGCCGAGTTCCTGCAGGACGCGGACCATGCCGATCGTGGGACGCTCGACGATCTCGAAACCCAGGTCACTCTCGACGGACCAAGTGCGCCTGACCGAGACGACGATGATGCCGCCCTGCCCGAAATCGCCCTCATGCAGGGTGAAGTAGGCGGGCGAGCTATAGGTCGCGCGCTCGCGCGGCGGTTCCTTCCTGACCAGGCGACCGACGCCGTTGCGGTTTTCCCAGGCGGCGAGTTTTTTGGTGAAGCGAGCCGGCGGTTTCGCAGCGCCGTCGCTGTATCGGATGACGCTCCCCAATGGGGCGGATTCGTACACGATATGTGCGGACATGCGGGTTTCTCCATGTCGAAAATGAGAAAGGGCCCGGCGGGAGTGCCGGGCCCCGTGCGAGCGTGAGGCCGATTATTCGGCGGCCTGGAGGTGGTCGGCCTCGTCGCCGTCGATGGTCACCAGCTCTTCGGAGGACGGATCCGCATCATCGGCGAGGAAGGCCGGCAGCTCGGCGACATCGCCATCGAGAGCTGCCTCGTCCGACATGTCGCCGGCGACCGCGTCGCCAGCATCGGTAGCCACTTCATCGACCTCAAGGCGCAGCGGCTCGGGCAGCCAGTTCGACCCTTCGAGAAGACGCGCGGCCTCACGCGCCATGATGTCCTTCTTCATGTGGTCGATCAGCTGCGCGGAGTCTGCGCCACGAGCTTCCCGGACAGCCTGTAGAATCCGCGCCTTGGTGAGCCGCCCGAGGAACTCGACCGTAGGCGTCCAGCCGGCGTCGACCATGTCGAACTGGAGCGAACGGCCGAGCACGTCTGCATGCTCGAGCGCCTTCGGCCGCCTGTTCCAGGGTTCGACCACCGCATTGACGGTCAGCGAGACGCAGTGCGCGAACAGCGCCTTGCGGCTTGCTTCGTCCAGGCCGAGAAGGAAGTCCCACAGGCCTTCCGCTTCATCGGGCAAATCGCGGTCCCAGGCTTCGTGCCGCTCGGCGATCTCCTTGGCCCAGGATGTCTCGGCAAGACCGTCGACCTGGCCGAAGCTGCCGCTCTTCAGGCTGATCTCCAGGCACGTGTCCGGCGCGAAGCGATAGAAGACCTGCAGGACGAAGGCATGGAGTGCGGCGACGATGGCGATGTCGACGTCACCGGCGAGCGCGTTGCGCAGTGCCAGCGTCCGCTGCGCGGTCAGGTCGAAGACGAGCCGATCGGGCAGTGGCTTGATACCATCGTCCTCGCCGTCGTCGCCAGAGGCGTCGTTCACCGGCTTGCCGTTGACGACAACACCATCGCCATCGTCGGCGCCATTGGATCGGGTTCCGCCGTCGGCGCCCTGTTCCTCGCCCTCATCGACATCGCCGGCTTCGGTCCCCGGCTCGTCCTCGGAGCGCACGAAACCGGCGTCGACCTGGAGCTTGCCGTCCGCGGCAAGCGTAACGAACACACCGGCAATGGCTTTCTGGGCGGGATCGTAGCTTTGAGGACGATCATCGATCGCATCGAGCTCTGCGCCCAGCTGCTCGAGCTTCGCCTCGATCGCTTCGTCAGCATCCTCGGCCTTGGCATAGTCCGCGTCGAGCTTGTCGTATTCGGCCTTAAGCACGTCATAGCGTTCGATCTCCTCGGCGCTGAGCTCCTGCGGCTCGGCATAGATGCGCCGCATGCCGGAGGTATTGCCGTAGGGAAAGCTGATCGCCGCCTCGACCCATTTCCAGCCCTCGGCGCGGATCGCCTCGGCATCCACCTTCAGCCTGTCGAAGACAAGCTGCTCGACGAGCGCCGCATCCTGGCACCAGCCGCCGGAATCCTGCTCGAACAGGTCGCGAAGGATGACGCCGCCTGCAGCCTCATAGGCTTCGGCGCCGACATAGACGGCCCGGCGATCATCGGCCCTGACCGTGGTCTCCGTCAGCAGGCGCCTGATGTAATAGGGTTCCTGCATGTGCGAACCGGCAATCCGTTCCCAGACCTGCTCCTGACGTGCATGATCGTCCGAGATCGAAAACGCCATGATCTGTTCAAGCCGGATTTCGTCCTTCTCGTAAAGATCGAGCAGCATCGGGGACACCGATGCCAATCGCAGGCGCTGCCTCACCGTCGCCGGCGATACGAAGAAGCGGGCGCCAATCTCCTCCGGATCGAGGCCCTGATCGCTGAGGGCCTTGAAGGCCCGGAACTGGTCGAGAGGGTGCAGGTCGGCGCGCCGCAGGTTTTCAGCAAGCGAGTCCTCTTCGGCCGAGGTCTCCTGCCTGCGGTTGACGATGCAGGGGATCGGCTCGTTCTTGGCCAGGCGCTTCTGCTTGATAAGGATGGCGAGCGCGAGATAGCGACGACCGCCGGCCGGCACCTCAAACGTGCCGGTCTCCTCGCCCTCGCCGTCGAGCATCGGACGGACGTTCAGGCTCTGGATGAGCTTTCGCCGCCCGATGTCCTCGGCCAGCTGCTCGATAGACACGCCGTCCTTGATGCGCCGGACATTCTTCTGCGACAGCCTGAGCTTGTCATAGGGAATGTTCTCCGCGGCGTTCATCGCGATCTTCTGAATGGCGTTCTTTGCCATGGTCAGGTTCTCCATGACGGGCGGCCCGGGGCCTCTCCCCGAACCTCCAAGCCCGTCAGAAACCCTCCCCTCCCCCCTCTGCCTCCAGGCCTCACACCGGCGCCGTCCGCCTGCCGCAAAGCTTCGCTGGACTGCGGACGGCAGAGTGACTATATATCTTCCATGAACGTGGAAGGATTATTGTCATGCCGGGGTTTAGTACCGAAGTGCTCACCGCCAATGAGGCGGCGGCGGTAACGCAGGTGCCGCTCAAGCAGGTGCATCGCATCATCGATGCCGGATTGCTACGCGGCCGTGTCGAGACACGCCGCGGCAGCCGCGTCATCATCGGAGCGGGTCTCGTCGGCCTACGCCTCGCCTGGCTGACGGCGGAGACGCTGACGCCTGCCGCGCGGCGGCGGATCGTCGAGCACGCCATTGCCGATGATGCTGCGCCCGTGGTCGCGGACGATCCGCTTAAGGTCGACCTGAAGCCGATCACCGCCGGGGTAAGAACCGGCCTCAGCCGGCTGAGGAAAGCCAAGGCCATGGTGGCGCGCGATCCAGCGGTACTTAGCGGTCAGCCGGCCTTTGTGGGAACACGCGTGCTTGTTCATGACGTTGCCGACATGCTCGCCAATGGCGATACGCCCGAGACGATCCGTGCCGCCTATCCGCAACTGACTCTCGACCAGATCGGGCTCGCGGCCGACTATGCGCTCGCCTATCCGCGGCGTGGCCGTCCGCCGGTCAAGCCGGCGTGGCGCAGCACGGCGGCGAAGTCGACACGCACAATCCGTCTCGACGATCTGCCGGCCGTTTCGTGAAATTCCTGATTGACGAATGCCTGAGCCCAGAGCTTGCGAAACTGGCGCGCGAATGAAGGGTTTTCCCGAGTCGAGCCATGTGCGCTGGCTGGGCCTCGCCGGCGCCAAGGACCATATGGTGACCCGGCGCGCGGTCAATGACGGCTACGTGCTCGTCACGCACAACACGACCGACTTCCGCGGCCTCTATCGCCGCGAGGAGCTGCATGTCGGGCTAGTCGCCTTCAACACCGCCCCTGGCCTGATGAGCCTCGATCTCCAGCGCAGGCTCCTTCTTCTCGCCCTTTCCGAGCTCGGTGGCGAGGAGCATGGAACGAAGTGCTGGAGATTACGGTGGATATCGCGCGTACCGTCACCATCGAACGGTTCAACCTGCCCCGACTGACGGACCTCCGCGTTCGCTTCCTGCAATCGGGCTGCCAGAAGCCGCCGCTCGCACAACGAAAAAGCCCGCCGCGGGAGGAGGTGCGGCGGGCTTGATTTGGACGACAGCATTCGGGAGGAATAAATGCCGTCCCTGATCGCCAAGGTCGGGAGGAGGTGACCCGGACGAAACTCGATACCAACACGCTACTCCCTTCCACGCTCCCGAGAAGCACTAATTGTGCATAGCAGCATTGCGGTTTTGTGCGGCGCACATCCGGGCCGGAGAGATGGGTTTTCCCAGCCGGATACCAGCGCAGGCCGTATGCTGCGCGCCGCAGCGATGCACATGTGTTCATACGCCTCGGCGCGCAGCATTGCGGTATCATGCTGCCAGATCGAGCAGCTTCTTGGCCTTGCCCTCCAGCTCCAGGCGAACGTCCTGATGCGGCTTGTCGCGCGCCACCCGCGTAATGCCCTGCACGAAGTCGAAAATCGAGGCGGGCGGGTGCCCTTCCTCCGAAAGCACGGCATCGATGATCCTCGTGGTCTCCGCCCTGGAGAAGCCGCGCTTGCGCAGGAAGCTCTGGCGATCTTCATCGTCGCGAGCGACGATCCGCTGCCGCGAAGCCTTGATGCCATTAACGAACGGCATGGGCGAAGACTCCGCGAACTGAACCAGCGCTGGTTCGGCTTCCAAGGCGAACCGCGAGGCGGCAGATTTGGAATGCCGGATAATGATTTCCTGGAAATCCTGCACGCCCCAGAGGCAACGATTCTGGCACACTGCACGTAGATAGAAGCTGGCGATTCCAAGCGTGCGGGCGCCGACCTCCGAGTTCCAGCAATAAAACCCCCTGAAAAAGACGTCGGGCGAGCCATCGGGCAGCTTGCCGGCTTCGATCGGATTCAGGTCGTCGACGAGGAAGACAAAGACATCACGGTCGGACGCATAGAGCGTCGTCGTGGCATTGGAAATGTCGACATTCGGATTGTAAATTCCCGTCGACCAATCGAGAACTCCCGGCACCTTCCAGCGAGTGTCTCCGGTGCCGTTGCCAGCGATCTTCTGCACGGCGTCGATCAACTCTTCATCGAAAATCCTGCCGTAGTCCGGACCTGTAACCGCTCGCAGCTCGAGGCGTCCGTTCTCGATCTCCAGCGTCTTCACCTGCTCGGCGCGTTATCTGAACAGTCAAGTTGTCTCAGCCGGATTGTCGGCGGCGTTTTCCTGAAAAACCGCGGGCTTCGGGGCGATCTTGGCTCGTGAGACAGACGCGCGAATTGCTGAGGCACGTTGGCGGTCGTTCAACCGGCACAGCAGGCCAGCTCGGCGACGTCCTCGCCGAACGAGAGAGCAGTTTCGCCCCGGGCTGGTGTGGTGCTCGATCGGCCGAGCTGACGCAAGAGGTGACGGATGGCAGTGCGCAAGCGTTCACTACTCCTACGCGAATGACGCCTGAATCGCTTGTCATCCGGGCGATACCGGCCCGCCGGTCACAGTCACATTCAGATCGGTGATGAGCCCGCTCGACAGCGAATAGACCCAGCCATGTACCGCCAATGGCTGGCCGCGCGCCCAAGCATCCTGAACGAAGACGTCGGACGCGACGTTCCTAACCTGGCGGATGACGTTGAGCTCGCAGAGCCGGTTCAGCCGCTCTCGGTCGTCGGTGTAGGCGGCCAGCTCGTCCTTGTGGTCGTGGGCGACTTCGCGGATCGGATGGAGCCAGTGGTCGACGAGGCCCCGGCGCTCGCCATCCACTGCAGCGGCTATGCCTCCGCAGCCATAGTGGCCGACGACCAGCACGTGCTTCACCTTGAGCACGTCGACGGCGAACTGCAGCACCGACAGATAATTCGCATCCTGGGGCGGGGCGAGGTTGGCGACGTTGCGGTGAACAAACATCTCGCCGGGGTCCAGCCCCACGATCTCGTTCGCGGGTACCCGGCTATCGGAGCAGCCGATCCACAGATATTCGGGCCTCTGCTGCCCCACCAGTCTCTTGAAGAAGCCGGGATCGACAGCGAGCTTGCCCTCGGCCCAAACGCGGTTGTTTTGCTTCAGCTGATCGAGCATGAAATGGTCGACTCCTTGGTTACTGTTGATGCGCGCTCGCTTCACCACTTTGGTCTCTTTAGACCGCTGTTGCATATGGTCGGCGAGACGATCATAGCTCGCAGCAATGGCACGCATTTGCCGTTTGGCTTCTGTGTCATCCAGGAGTTTCGCGATGGAGCGAAGCTCCTCAGCTCGCTCGTGCCAATACTTGGGATCGTTGATGAAAGGATGGGTCAAGGTAATCACGCTAAGCGCCTATACCCTTCAGCTGCTTCCCACGGTTCACAGACTCTACGAGATCGTTCACGATCCGCAAAATATATCATGATCGAAGAGTACTTGTCAGGAGTGAACGGGCGGAGGCTTTGGCTCGGTCAAAGACGTTCACCGGCCTCGCGCACCCCGATGCGCGAGGCCCTTACAGCCTGTGAACGATGCCAGGGAACCAGACGCTGGTGCTACGCGTATTGAGGCCTGGGTCGGTGTGTGTCGCTGAGGGGAAAGGCGAGTGGAAGAACGTCCAATCATTCTCGTTGTGGAAGTTGACGAGACGATCCAGGAGCTCGTCCATGATGCCCTGACGGAAGGCGGTTACCAGCCGGCAATGGTGACATCCGCCCATGAGGCGGTGAACCGACTTCAAAGTGGGCAGGCGGACTACCGGGCGCTTGGTTTACCCGAACGGCAGCATGAACAGCTGGGAAGCGGCTCGGAAGGCGAGGAAGATCGCCCCGGATTTGCGGTCGTGTACATGACCGCAGGCACTGGTAACGAATGGCCTTCGGAAGGTGTCCCGAGCAGCGTCCTTCTGCAGAAGCCATTTGCCTTGGCACAACTGGTGACTGCCGTCTCTCAGTTACTCATCACCGGGTCCACCCCACCGAGGACACCTTAGAGACACCGGCGGTGTTAATCCTCGTGCAGCCTGAGGGGGGTCTATTTGAGAATAGGCAAATGATGGCCGTGCATCTCACGTTATCCACGCGGGACTGAATAAGTTCGCCACGCCGTTTTACTGATCACTTTCATCCGTCGTCAGGAGAGGGAATTGATCGTTTCCCGTAGTTTATCGATGGAGACTGGCTTCTCCAGCACTGGTCTTCGGCGGAACAAGGAGGGAAGATGCTGCTGCCCATAGCCGTGATGAACAGAAAAGGGCGCCCTCGCCTTTCGATGGTCTCAGCAATGGGATCGACGCCAAAACCGCCAATGTTGATGTCGAGAATGGCGAGGTCAAACTCACCCATCAAGGCATATGGGCCAGCGCACCAATAGTGCCGGCTTCGGCGACGACCCGATGGCCAAGTTCATCCACCATGTCCGCTATCATCATTCGGACGAGAACTTCGTCTGGGGGCGCCTATGCGGCGCCCCGGACCTCGTCCTGCTGAGCGTCGGTCTGCTGGGCGTGCATCCAATCGGCGATCTGTTGCGCCTTGCTTGCCGCCGTGAAGATGGCGCGCTTGTCGGACCGCAGCACCTGGAGCCAGGAGGCGATGTAGCGGGCATGATCGAGCCTCGGTTCGACGCTGAGGCTGAGGTCGGCGCAGATCATGGCGCTGAGAAGTTCGACCGTGCATTCCTCCATGGCGTAGGCGGCCGAGCCAAACTGTCCGGAGAGATCGCGGTCGAGGCGATGCCTGGCGCCGGAAGCGTGTCCGCATTCGTGGAGCAGCACGGCGTAGTAGGCGACGGCATCCCGGAAGCAGGCGAACTCGGGCATCTGCACATGATCCCTGGATGGGATGTAACAGGCCTGCGATCCGCCGTGGCGGATGTCGATGCCAAGGGCGGCGCAGAATCGCTCGGCGTGCTCGATCCGCTCGGCCATCGGCAGCAGCTGCATCTCGGGCGGTGTATATCCGTCGACCTGGGCGGCATTGAAGACGGTGTAGCCACGGGCAAACAGGCGCCGTGCGGGCGTGTCGTGATCCTCCCCGTCGTCCTGACGATCTGTGCCGCCGCTGCGATCGCTCGTCTTCCAGAACACGACGAGCTGGCCGCGCTCGCCCTTGCGAACCTGAGCGCCGAGTTCATGCCATTGGCGATAGGTGCCCCAGATGCCGGCGGGATAATCGGCCGCATGCGCCGCAACCCAAAGGGTGATGACGTTGACGCCGCGATAGGTCTTGCGTGAGGCGACGTTGACGGGCGTGGTGATGGCCGACCCGTCGTGATGCCAGGGCATGCGGTACTCGCCGGCGCCGGCCTCGATCGCGGCGATGATCTGGTTGGTGACGCGCTCATAGATATCGTTGACGGTCCGGGCTTGGCTGTTGCGATCGGTGGTCATGGGTGCCTCCTGTGCTCGCCCTCTCCGTCGAGGGCGAAGCGGCAGGGGCAGACGCGGCGAGCCGGGCCGTCACACCCTGTTCTCGGTTACTGGTGCGGAACAGGGTTGACGGCCCGGCAGCGTCTGCCACAACCGAGCCCCTGCCTCGACGGGCGAGCACAGGAGACGTCGGGCATGACCGATGGCCGCAGGACCGGCCGGCGGTGAGGATGTTGCGTGGCTCTCAGCCAGCGCCGCCTCGCGGCGGGCGCCGCAGCGGAACAACCTTGGCCTCATTCGACAGCGCCAGTTCATCCTTGCAGGCCGGCAATCACAGCGTCACGCTCGGCAACCTGTAACGTCAGCACCTGGATGTGCTGCGCGAGCGTGCGGGTGAGCGCGCGCAGTTCGGCCATCTCGGCACCGCGCACGGCCCGGAGCTCGGCTTCGAGGGAGCGGACGCGGTCCTTCAGTGCTTGAGGAGATGATCGCCGGTGGCGCGCTTCGGCAGCACGAAACTCGGCGAGAAGATCTACCGCACGGTTCGCTGTTGCTCGGCTGACGCTGGCCTCGCGCGCCAGGTTGGAGACGGTAAGCGCGCCGTCGGTGCGATCGGGCCGGCCGTCGAGCAGCCGCTCCATGGCCGCCCTTAGCGCCGCTTCGCTCTTTGGCCCGAGCGCAGTCATGCCTCACCATCCAGGAGAGGTGCAATCAGCCGGCGCTTGCGCTCGTGGTCCCGCAGGATCGCTGTGTGCTGGAGCGGTGAGAGGCGCCGGTCGGCAAGCAGCGCTTCGCCTTCTGCGATCGAGGCCTGCCAGGGCTCACGATGCCGGACGGTCAAGCAGGCGTTCGGGCATCGATCAGGGCTGCATCGGGACAAGGCCGGCGCCGGTCGCTCGGTCTCCGGCGCTTCCGTAAGGCAAAGCGCGGTCGCGGCTTCGAACAGGCAGTCGTTGAGGAAACCCACGTGCAAGGTCCGGCCGAGATGGGCCAGCATCGTGCGCAGTCGCTTGCGGTCCATTATCCGGCCGGGAAGATCGCCAAGCTCGTCCTGCACATAGGCGAACTCGCGCCGCAACCGCGCGGCACCCGGTCCAGCCGGACCCTCATCGCGAAGAAACGCCTCGTAATGGACGACGATATCGTCGAGCTGGCCGAGTGCGCGCTCACGCTCGACGGCGAGGCGGAAGTCGGCCTGCCTTGAGCCCGCATAGCCCTCGAAGATGGCGATCGAGGCGTGCTTGTACTGGATCTTGTCCGCGACGGTGCCGAACGGCCGGTTGGCGATGTACCAAGCGACGGTTCGGCGCAATTGCCGCGTCGTGAACTTCCAGGGCTCGTCTGCGATGCGCGGGATTGCCGGTGTGTCTCCGGAGCGCGCATCCAGGCCGTCGCGGAACAGGTTGAGCGTCGAGATGATCGGCGCTCCAGGGCCAGTCCTTCAGGGTCACCCATAGGGATGAGAGCCCCTTCTCCTTGCGATTGCGGGCCGAGAGAACCTCCATTACCGCGACGGCCCGGGCGACGGGTTCGATCGTGATCCAGTCGGCCGTGACGCCGCGCGCGCCATGACGTTTGTAGACGGTGCTGCGCACCCGGTAGCGCTCGACCAGGCCGTCAGCGCTGCGCACCGCCGACACGCAACCGGCTGCATGGCCTGCACCTCGCTGTCGCGCATGCCGGTGAGATAGGCACAGACCACATAGCAAACACCTTGCAGCATGCGCTCCTCGCGGGCGAGGCTCAGCCCGTCGAAGCGCTCGCGCCATAGCAAGCCGGTGTCGGGATCGCTCGAGATTGGCGTGTCGACGCCGCCAACCTCGATCCCGAGTTCGGCAGCCGCTTCATCGATCAGCTGTGCAGTCCGATCGGACTGGCTGACGCGACCGCTCTCTGGCGCGCCAGCATGCAGGCGCATCAGGTGGAGATTGTAGGGCGGGATCACCTGGCCGGTCAGCGGATCAATCCGGCGGGCGGCGTTGGGCGCGCGCTCCCAGATCGGCACGCCCCGGCCGGCGGCCCGGCGCGCGTCGAGCCACTTCGCCACGCGGGCGCGATAGGTCTTGGCGACGGCCCGTCCGGTCCGTGTGTCCCGCGCGATCAACCGGGCGCAGCGGGCTTCGAGAGCATCCAACTCCGTCCGCGCGACGAGGATATCGGGTGCATAGACCTCGACATACTTGTGCGCCCAACGCAGCATGGCGCCGATGATCGGCTCGGGAATGCGCGGCGTGGCGTTCTCGGCGGGCGCCGGCGGACGTCCGGCAACGCGGTGAGCCGCGCGCCCACGCCAGGGAAGAAAACCGATCCCGCCGCCGGTCAGCCATGGCGACAGGTGATGCAGGTCAATCGGCACCTCGACATACTTCACCGTCTCATGGGGCGTTCGTCGCCCGCTGTCACGGGCATGGATGAGATAGGCGTTGAGCAACGCCTGATGTATCCGGCTCAGATCGACCGCGCCGATCCGTGCAATGAGAAACGCCGCAAAATGCTGGACATAGTGCAGCAAACGGATCGCCGAGGTCGCGCCGCAGGGCGCCCGATATCCCGGCACATGGATGCGCAGCCGGGCGATCACATACTCCTTCGCCAGCCGCCGCGTCACCGGATCGGTGATGCGGGTGAAGTTGAGCCGGTAATTGGAATAGCGCGCGTTCACCCGGAAAATGGCGGCGCCCAGATCCCAGTGATCGTCGCCGAAGCGGGGAAGCGGCGTGCGGTCGGCATCGTCTCTGATCGCGATGCCGGCGAGCACAGGCTCGTCGTCTCCATAGATGGCCGACGGCAGCAACGGCTGCGGCGAGCGCTTCGCGAACCCTGGCATCACGGGGCTCCCAGGTAGATGAGCGCAGCGCCCGAAGCGGCGACCTGACGAGCCCGCTCGATCTCGGCATCACTGAACCGGGGCAGGATCTGACCGGCGATCCGGCCATGAACGCGGCCGAACTTGGTCGCCCAGTCGGCTTCGCTGAGTGTCTGTCTCTGCGCCCGGATGAAGGTGAGGAAGGCCAAAAGCGCAGGCAGCTTGCGGGCGGTGATCACCGCGTTGTTGCATGCGAGACAGCCCCAGAACGGCGATGGACAGGCCTCTCCCTCGGCGCCGAACGGACTCCTGTAGAAGCCACCGCAACTAGCGAGCCAGACGTCCTGCTCGCCGCTCAACAGGGCCTGAACGGCAGCCGCTCCCGAGACTGGCAGACCGATGGCCGCCGGATCGGCGCGGACGGCAGCTTCCTCGTCCGACGACAGGACGCACGGGGGCGTCGAGTGCATCGCTCATGGCGTCGGCGATGGTCGCTTCGTGCAGATGGCGAAGTGCGGGGATGTCGGCATAATGATTGGCCGCGACCACGACGCTATGGCCGACGGCGGAGCGATCCATGCAGGCAGCACTCACGTCCGCAAGGCGTGCAACTCGCGGACTGTCGGAATCGAGATAGCGCCAGAACATCTTGAGCGCATTGGAATAGGCGTAGGCCGTCGAAAACCGAGCCGGCCGGACCTCCGACCTGGCAGGCGCGCCAGAGCGCCCCCGCCAGCGTCCGGGCCAATGCCTTGCGGCCGGCGAGCATCGTCAGGTCGATCGTCATGCTGCGGTCCGCGAGGATAACCGTGAAGCGCAGCGACGCGATCGCAGCGGCGGCCTCGCCCTCGGGATCAGCTAACGCCTCGGGGAAGAGCGCACGGCGGCCCGGCCGCCGCACCGACATAGCTACCGCAGTGGTCATTCCACATCACCGGCCGTATCTTCGGCCCAGCGATCTGCGGCCGCCTCGACCAGTTCCTGCGCCTCGGCGAGGCTGTCGAGATAAATGTAGGTGCTGGTGACACTACGTGCCCCAGGAGGTGCTGGAGCTTCTGCAGAGGATCGCCGAGAATCCGCCGATAGGCCGCGCCATGCCGATCCTGCGGATCGAACACGGTCCCGATCTGCTCGCGTGTCAACATGGAAAGCATGTTGACGGCGAAGACGTGCCGCAGCGTGTGCGGCGTCACGTCGAGATCAATGCCGAAGCGGCGGCAGCGGGCGCAGGCCCGGCGAAAGGCGGCTTCCCAAGTTGCCGAGGGCACGGGCTGGCCGCCTTCGGTCAGCCAGAGCAAGGCATGCTGCGCCCTGCCGGGCCCGCCGATGAGCACCTTGCGGCGTTCGCCAGGCGCCGATGGCGTTCAATCGAAGGCCTGATCGCGGGAAGCTCGATCCTATAGTGTTCGCTGACGGATTCGGCAGCAAGATCGCTCGACAGACTGGCCCGGCAGCCAGGGCGATCGAAATCCTCGCTCAGGGCGGCTGTGACCCCTTATGTCCCGGCTTGGCGCCGCCGGGCTTCGCCTTGTCCCGACGCTCCTTGCGATCGGCTGTCGTCTCCTCGTCAGTATGGCCTCCGCCGGCTAGATTAGGGCAGGTCGCCCAGACCTTGGGAGTTAAGTTTTACTAAGATCGGTTACCGATTGATCAATGACCCCCTTTTGTCGCGCCTATTTTGGTGCGATGGCCATCGGAATTCGAATTTCTTCCCGTCTCGCCATGCCAGGCCGAAGCCGTTGTCCGTTGCTAAGGCGAGATCGTCCGGATTCGATGGCCTGCAGTCGGTCACAACGAGGAGTCGCGGATTGCCCTCTTGCTTCTGATGGTAGTCGAGCAGTTGGCCAATTGCGGCCCGTATCGCGAAACGGATCGTCAGCGGGTCGGTCGGCTTGATCTCTGCCAGCACCGGTCCGAATTGCGCGTCGTGATAGCGGACATCGACCCATTCCATGTTGGGTACAACTTGCGTGGCGTTGGACGCTTTGAGAAACGCCTCGAAAGCCGACTGCAGGTGATGATGCTTGGGCGTAATTTGGAATTCATTTTCCTGGAGGTAGCGGGTGTATGGATCGGTGGCCGTTCCAGCGCTTTTCCTCCCTTTGCCCCTCGGTGGAGGCGCATTGCGGACGCTCCGGTCCCGCACGTCGTCGAAATCATCCGTCGATAGCCACGCTAAGATTGGATGCGAAGATGGCAGCCTTTCGGCGATAATGGCCAAGGCTTGATCAGGCCTCACCGCTTGGTAGCTCCCATGCATCTTGATAATTGCCTGCCGAGGCGGCGACGGAGGTTTCGAGGGTATGATGTCGTCAGGGATGATTAAAATCGACGGGCTGAACCAGACGAAGTGCGATTGTGGACAACGCCATTGGACCCATTCGTACGCATCCTCCCAATGGGCGTCGAAAGCTGCCTTGTTCTTCTTGAGGCTTTTGATCCCTGGTAACTTCCAGAGTGCATTGCCGTTCCTACGCAGATCCAGCTCTTTGGCAATTGCCGCTCGATCGTTCTCATCATTCTGATAAATGGCGCATGCGGCACCTACAGCATAGAACTGACCGTCCCTCATCGTCGTCATGATGATGCCGAGGTTGCCCTCGTCGGCATAACTGAACATTCGGCCTTTCCCTTGGGTGTGAAAAACTTTCCAGCCCTTCCAGACCCAATCGGACCGACCATTCCATTCCTCGTGGCCATAGCCATGAACTCCGGCATAACCGCTCGACGTGGTTCCGCCGATGGGGCCGAGATAGCCATTGCTGTTCCAAACGACTGGCTTCAACACGACCATCTTACCCATGCGGAGCTCCTCGATGATCCAAACCGACAAAAGTCGGCAAACAAGAGTTCAACTGGCGGAATATCAATGCCAAGGCTCATGGGGCGTCGTCTCGAGTACTCGGTCCAAGTCGAGACATCGAGGATGAGCCGATATTTGTCTCTCAGCCCTTCGAACATCAGGCGGTCGCGCGGAACACGAACTGGACGCCGACTGCCTTTGGCCTCCTATCGTTTCTGCTCTTGAGCTCGTCTAAGCCCGCTGAACACAGGCTGTGAACTGCCGCATTCTCGCGTATAAGTGCCACGCGACATCGACTTCCCTCAATTGATCAAGCATCCGGTGCAGTTCGGGGCGCTCCCATCGACCGCCGGAAGCTTCCTCTTCAAAGATCCGTTCGCTACCGGCATCGGTGAGCGCCTTGATCTGCGCCTTGTTGGACTGCTCGTCGCCTTTGCTCACCCGGGCATAGCCGATCAGCATGGAGCTTCCTTTCGCAAACGGTCGTTTATGGAAGGCCGAGGGTGTCCACGAGAATACAGGTTCGGAGCCTTTCATAATCCTCTTTCACTATGGCGCCGTAAGGCAAGCGGTTTGTGAAGGGATGAACGATGCCGGGATATCGATGACGAAGATGCAGCGGGAGAAGCTTCCGGTGCAGCCTGACAAGGCGTGGGCGTGCCTTGTACCGTTCGGGAGGAATCGACCATGCGAAAGCTCTTGCCCGGCCGGGAGCGAAGATTTAGCGCTCCTCGCGCAGCAACTTTGAACAACGCAGACGTTCCTTCGCGTCGCGAGAGGGGAGAGTACCTGCCGGCCCAAATTGACCAAAGTTTTCAAGGGCCGGATTGACGACATTTCCATCGTATCCGAAGCCCCCGATCTCGGAACGCTTTTCCATAAACTTTTGGAAAAGCGACCAATCCCCCTGCTTGAGCGCTTGTCTCGTTCCGGACCATCCCAACGAGCCAGAGAGCCATATATGGTCCACCAGCCCCTGGCGCTTCATGTGGTGTCCGACCGTGCCCGATCCGTAAACGCCAACGAGATAACGGCCAGCCAACGCATTCCGCACACTCCTGAAGTAGGGTGCTATTCGTGCAAGATGCTGTGGTGTGTGGTAGTCCCAATCGACTGCAAAATAGATTCCGGAGCCTTCGGGCTGTCCCAACGCGGCGGCCAGATCAAGCGCACGACCGGAGTCTCGCTCTCCAGCCGCACCATGCAAGTCTCTGATATTGCCGCCCGAGCCACCCCGCTGCTCGAAGGCCACAGCTACCGATATTCCAGCACCATGAAGGGCGGCGAGTTCCTCCCCTGTAAGACATTTTGAGGGAAATGGTGTACTATTCCGATGGTTGTAGTACCGGATTACTGTATTGACGCCAGATTCTGCCAAGCACACAGCAAAATCGCCGACGTTCTGCGGGACGTCGATAATATCGTGCATAGTCCGTCTCCCCGAAGGCCGAAATTATATGGAAAATGCGCAGTTTATACGGTCACCTCGCCCTCCCACGCTATTTCTTCGCGCAGCCTTTTGATGTCATTTCCCGCAGCCACCAACGCGGCGCAGACGCAATCAGCTATTCCTCTGTTTGCCCTTGGGTCTATTGCAGAATGTCGCTACGTCTCTGACTATGGGACCGCCGGCTGGAGAACAAGCGCAGGTAGTACGGTGAGTCGCTCGGCGAGCTGAAACGGCCGAAAACCTGCGCGATAGTGGATTGCGTTTGCTCGTTTGACAGGTTCAGCGATGCGGAGAGCAATATCGAGGTGATGGCGAGACTGTCAGCGCTTCCAACTTCGACCACGGCAAGGCAGGTTAAAGATAGACGGACTTCCGCGGAGTCGGATTGATCTAGGACGAGGCAATTGAACGCCGTCGGTTCGCCGTGTTTGCTCAGATAGCTACGGATTGCCTTTGCCAGACCGACGCCAGCTTCATTGCCGTCGGCGGCATTCGCGCAAATTGACGCAAAGGCACTGGGCAATTCCGCCACGTCCATCGTGCGGTTTAGCGTTCTTGAAGTCGTGGCGGTTTCCACCTGGTTCGGTACCATTTGCGCGGCATTCTGCCATGCTCGAGAATCCAGAGTCCGGGTTTGGTCTTCGAATAGTTTCTGGACCATGGCAGAGCAAATCCTCTCCGCCTCGAGCGGTTGGCTGCTCTGTGGGCCGATCACCAGGAAAAGGCCGGCAGCTGTTTTTGCGAATGGGTTCATGTCTGCTTCCCTATGGAAGCGGGACCGGAGTTCGCCGGCACCGGGGGCGCGACAGAGCATCGGTAGTTCGCAAGGGCTTACCGGACCGCTCTATCGCATCCATGATGCGGGTGACGTTCGTCCAAATCCACGCTATTGGTTGGGTGCGCTGCTTTCGCGATCAAAGGCCTGACGATCAGACCTGCGGCTTGATGTCTTGTTGCGGCGTCGAGCCACCGTTGAAAAAGTTCTTGGCCTTCTTGAACTGGTCGGTGGAGTTCTTATTCACAAGCTCCTGGAAGTTTTCGTGATCGGGGCCGCCTTTGCGGATCCGACGGGTCTGAACGAGATTGGTGACCTCGGCATAGTCCATGTCGACGCGGACGTAGTGGGTCGACGAACAAGAGGATTTCAGCTCGAGGAAGTGCTCTTTGAACTCGATCTGCCGCAGAACGATTGCTCCGTAGTCGTAATATCCGCCTGCCCCATTATCGAGAAGGTAGCTCTGGTAGGTGCATGTCAGCGCCTTGTATCGCTGCGCCTTGCCGTTTGCACTGAAGGTGAGATTCCCCATTTCTGTAAGGAAGGACTGGAAATCCAGCAGCAACGATGCCCCGTCGGTAATGATCGCCTTGGCAATCAGCGAGAGGAAAGTAGCTGAGACCGACGTCCCGGCCACCTTTTTTGAAAAACTCTTCAGTTTTTGCCTGCCCACAGAGAGATCTGGAATGTTGCCAACAACATCGGCCCATGTGTTGATATCAAGCTTCTGTGCATCGATGTTCGCATAATGGGTATGCATGTAGTCGTTAGTAATTCCTCCTATTGCCAGTAGATTGTCCTGATTCTCATTGAGGGTGCCGCTGTACGTCGGATCTTCGGTTTTTTGGCCGATGAGGTGAAACTGCACTGTCCCTTGAGCGTTGGCGATCGTGTCGTCACTGGGGGGCGCAGCATCTAACTGGGCCAAAACAAGGGGCTTGGCGTAGAAAAATGCGGACGCCGCCTCATAGTGTTCTTTGGAATAGCGCTGTTCATACTCTTGAACATTCACTGAAAATGCGTTCGACATGCTTTATCCTCCTGCTGTGAGACATGAGCGTTGGTCGAGAGCTTAAGGTGCCCAAAGCGCGGAAACGCCTCGGAGATGAGATGATCTTTGCGTGCCCGCGTCGCCTTATACCAATTCGCTCCGGCCCCCACCTTTGCGTTAGACAGGCTTTTCTCTGCGCCGTATCATTTTGCGATAGCGCAGTGGCGAGAGGCCATGAAACGCCTTGAAGGCTGTGGAGAAGTTGTTGCTGTTCTCGTAGCTGAAGGATTCGGCGACCTTGGCGATGCTTTCATGCCCGTTACGCAACCGGTCAGCAGCCTCCGTCATCCGGTAGCGCCGTAGCCAAGTCATTGGCCCGCAGCCAAACGATGTCTCGAAACGGGTGGTGAGCGTTGTCCTGTTGGTCCCTACCATTCGCGCCAATTCGACGCGGGTGATCTGCTGATCGACCCGCTGCGCCAGCAGACTGCATGAATTCTGAACGATCGGATCGGCTGAGAAGAAAGGCGGGGTAGAACGCTGCGCGAACTGAACGATGCAGGCGGTAAGTCTGCGCAGAACTTCCTGCTCGGTGAGCGGCCACAACAGGTAATCGGAATACCCGTTGGAGAAGACCGCTTGTCGATCCAGGCTCTCTTCCAGAACCAGAGCCAGTTTGACAGGTTCGGGCGAGAGCTTCGCACGCCCGTGCTTGTCGTGAATCGGTTCGCGACAATCGACGATGACGATCTGCGCGGAGCGCCCTGCCCGCAATAAACGGTGATCAAGGATATCGATCTGCCTCAGAGAACTCGCGATTAGTGCCAAGGACTTGCATGCTTCGGGGTCCGAGCCAAGATATGCTGCCAGCATGCAGGCACCTCACAGACACCATGGGAAGCTGGCCTGTGGAAGGCTTGGCGCGGCCGAATGGCGGTCGACGAGAGGCGGTTTTTGGCCTGTATATAGATGGCTGGGCGTATGATACCTTCTCGTCTGGCCCTGTTGCCTCGCTTCAAATTGTCGAAACCGGCACGGTTTCAATGCGCTGGCACAGCAGAGCCAGCTTCCCCTCCCAACGGGCGAGCAGGGCAATAAACCTTTTCCGTCATATCCTGACGATAGCCCCGGATTCGGATCACGTTTCTTGCCTAGGCGACTCATCAGTCACTTGCCTTCCCAGTTGGGATATTTTGCTCTGTTCCCGCCGCCGCGGCGACGGCGATCTCGTGGCGCAGCCAACGATGCTCCGGGTCGCGATGGGAACGCTCGTGCCAAATCAGCGCGACTTCATAGGGTGTCAATTGCACAGGCGGATCCATGATCGCTAGCGGCAGCAAGGCGGCGATCCTGGTCGCGACGCGGCGTGGTATAATCAACAGCAGATCGGTCGCCGCGATCGCCAACGCGGCCGTCAAGATGTTGGAAACCAACACCGGATCGCGACCCTGGAGATCTAACTTGACCAGTTCGTCATGCACCCGGCCGAAGCCGTCTTTGGAGTCCAAGGCAATGGCTGCGTGGCGCAAGGCCGCGAAGCTCTCGATTGTCCATTCCCGCGCCAGGGCTGGATGGTCGTGGCGCAGCAGGCAGGCAAACCGGTCGGAGTAGAGGCTGCGCCTCAAGTATCCGGGCGGCGAGGCGCTAATCTGCCCTATAGCCAAATCGATCTCGCCTAGCTCAAGCCGCCGCATCGCGCCGGAGAGAAGCGGATCGATGACGACGTCCAGATGAGGCGCGTGCTGGCGCAGCCGGGGCAGGAGCCGCGGCAGCAGGACCAGTCCTTGATGATCGGGCATCGCCATTATCGCCTTCGATCGCCAATTGGCTTGGGCAAGACTGCCGTTCACTATCCCGCGGATCGCATCCAGCACCGGCGGCAGCATTCGGCTCAAGCGTTGGGCCTGCGGGGTCGGAACCAGGCCCATGGAGCCGCGAACCAAAAGATCGTCGTTGAAAATGCCACGCAGCCTCCTCAACGCTCGGCTCATCGAGGGCTGGCTCAAGCCCACGTGTCGAGCCGCATGCGTGACGTTGCGGTGTTCCAGCAGCGCTTCGAGAGCAAACAGCAAGTTCAGGTCAATCGACGCCAGCATTTGCCGCTGCCGTGTGGCGCGAGGTTCCGCGACAAACGGCTGCGCCCGCTTTTTTGAAGTTTCGCGACTGCAAGCGAGCTCATCCACGGCCTTCTCCTCTTGTCTTAGTAAGCGGTGTGCTCGCGCTAAGCGTCAGCACATTCGGCATCGCTCAGCGAGGCCGAAATGCTGCCTGATTCACTTGGTCGCGGTCAGCCTCATGCTGGCGAAGCTAGGCCAAGGAACGCGGCAAAGCTCAGCGCTGATCCAGGCCTAACAGAAAGTCGTCGCACCAGCGATAGACGTTGTATTCGCGGAGCCGGCCGATCATCGCACGCCAACGATCGATCCGCTCATCTAACTGCATGTCCAGGGCTTCTTCGATGGCCCTCGCCGTCGCTTCCGGATCGTAGGGATTGACGAGGATCGCTCCGCCTAGCTCTCTGGCTGCGCCGGCAAAACGCGAAAGCACGAGAACACCTGGATTCTGTGGGTCCTGTGCGGCGACATATTCCTTGGCTACAAGGTTCATGCCGTCGCGGAGCGGCGTGACCAGGCCGACGCGTGCCATGCGGTATAGACCGGCGAGCTCGCTGGGTCCAACGGACCGGTTGATGTAGTGAACGGGCATCCAATGGATCGTTCCGAGTTCGCCATCAACGCGCCCCACCCGCTCGGCGACGTCCTTTTGCATCGCCAGATATGCCGGTATTTCCGTGCGGGATTTCGGTGTGATCTGCAGCAGTTGCGTCTTGCCGATGCGGTGGTCGTTGCTCCGCAGGAAGCGGTCAAACGCGACGATGCGCTTCTCGATGCCCTTCGAATAGTCGAGGCGGTCGACGCCGATCGCGACTTTACAACCGGGAATCCTCTGAGAGGGCTCCTGCAGAGTCTCGCTGCGCGCCGCCTGCTCGGCCAGTCGTTCGAACTCGGCCGTGTCGATGCCGATCGGAAAAACGCCGCAGCGAAACACACGTCCATAGGCTTGGCACACACCGTTTGTGATGGGGTCCGGTAACCCCTGACGGCGCAAGCATTCGGCGAAGTTACTAAGATCGTCATCGGTATGAAAGCCGACGAGGTCATAGCACGAAAGCCCGCGTAGCAAATCATCATAGTGCGGTACGGTGAAGAGGATGTCCGCCGCCGGCCACGGAATGTGCAGGAAGAAGCCGATCTTATTGCCGCAGCCGAGGTTCCGCAGTTCTTTCGCAAGCGGGATCAGGTGATAGTCGTGCACCCATATGACGTCGTCGTCGCTGATGAGCGGCTGCAACAGCTTTGCAAACAGTCGGTTGACGCGCTGATATCCGGACATTCGTGCTTCGGAATACTCGGCGAGGTCGACTCGGCAGTGGAAAACCGGCCAAAGAACCCGGTTGGCAAAGCCGTAGTAATAGTCGTCCAAATCTGTCTGCGAGAGATCGGTAAGCGCATAATTGATCCCGCCGGCCTCCCGGCGTGAGATCGGCCCTGACGGGTCCTCCCCGGCTTTCACCTTCCCCGACCAGCCCATCCATAGGCCGTGCCTTCGCCGGAGCGCAGCGCTCAGCGCAATCGCCATCCCGCCTGGCGGCGGGGAACCATGCTCGTCGGGCAGCGAAACCCTGTTTGAGACTACGACCAGTCTACTCATCTCCACTCTCCTGCTCTCGGACATCCCGCCGTTCATGAAAGCTCCGCCCCCTGAGCGATCTGCACAATAAGACATGCAAGTTCAAAAGAAAGGATAGCATGGGTCTAGAAAGGAGATTGGAATTAGATAAAAGGTTTGGCATCAGGAGTTTCCTGTAGACGGTGGAATTAACATCAAGGCGAGTTCTGCGTCTGATCAATAAATCTCGACGAATCCATACGAATGTCAACTTTTCAGCGATTTAAATTGAAACAAAACTGAACTGAATTGGAGCCGCCGGGAGAGGAAGTTGGGTGCAAAAGCGCTCCAGTGATGGTGCCAGAGGACCGGAGCGATACGAATCTCAGCGGGGATAAACCCGGTCTGCCGAACGAGTGGTCGCAGAGGACGGACAATCCATCAAAAACTAGCAGGCTTTGGGGGCACTGTTGCGCAGCAGGAACTCCGCATAGGACCTATTTGTCTGCGCTATTCCGCAATACGCCTGATGAAGATTGTCCCACCTGCTGAGCGTCACTAATTTGACTACCGTCCCCGGCAGCCCAAGCTGCAGTCAACAGGAAGTGACCATGAAGAACATCCTCATTGTCGGTCAGGACGCGTCGACGAGAGAACCGCTTATGGGCTTCTTGTCTAAGCATGAGTTTAACATCAGAGCGGTCGAAAACCGCCAGCAGGCCGCCAGCAATATGGCTTCTGAAGCGATTGATCTAGCAATTGTCGACCTGAGCTACGGCCGAGAGGACGGTTTGCAGTTCGTTCGAGATTTCGCTGCCAAGAGGGATCTTCCGATCATCATCGTCAGCGGTGACTACGTAGATGAGGCCGACAAGGTGGTTGGCCTCGAAACCGGCGCCCGCGATTACATCACCAAGCCCTTCGGGCTTACGGAGTTCCACGCCCGCGTGCGCGCCGCTATGCGCCAGCGGCCGGAGCGTGACCGAAATACCATCTACCATTTCGATGACTGGCGAGTTAGCACCAAGCGTCGGAGCTTGCGCCGAGGAACGGATCCTGACGTCAAGCTCACCGCCGGCGAGTTCAACCTCCTGATGGCCTTTCTCAAGAACCCAGGTCGGGTCCTTTCACGTGAGCAGCTTCTGATGGCGACCCGTGTCTATGATCAGGAGGTCTACTACCGCAGCATCGATGTTCTTATCGTCCGCCTTCGCCGTAAGCTGGGGCAGGACAAGGCGCCGCGCCCGCGGTATATCCGCACCGAGCGGGGCGCGGGGTATATTTTCGACAGTGTCGTGAATATTGAGGAACTAAGGACGCGCCGTGGTTGATGGACGGCCAAGATCGCGCGGGAAGCGAACGTGACCCAGCACCACTGCAGGCGCTTCAGAATATCACGAATAGGGTCAGGCTTTGCCTTCATAGGAATGGCTCCAGCCACCTGGGCACCTCGTACTACCGGCGTTTCGCGGACCGGTAGGGCCGCGCTGATTTCTGCGTGGACTGATGACGGCGATCGCTTCGGAGTTGGTTGTTGAGATTGCCGATTTTGGCATCGCGGTGGCGGTTTGCGCCGCCTTCGTCGTCATGCGGGCGCAGTTCGCCCCTGGTGCCATACGGGCGGGTGAGATTGTAGGCGAGATTGGCCATGCCGATCTTGGTCTGGCCCGCCCGATGCCGATCGTGCCCACGAACAAGAACTCGCGAGCAGCGGCTGTGGCGGCGACGTAACCTTCGGCCTTGCCGATCGCTTTACCAGTCGCCTTCGCCTGTACCATCAGACCGGCATATTCGCGCGAGGCATCCAGGTCGCAAGCCAAGACGCGATTTCAAATAAGGGGCCTCTCGCGGCGCCGACAAGGTTTCGGAATTTTCCGCTCCTCGCAGGTCGGTAGTGGCTGTTGCATACGTGCAACTCAAGCGCGAAGAGTTATCTCAAGGGCAACACTATTCTTGAATTCGGCGGTCAGAATGCGAGTAATCAACCAAACTCGCCCGATCGAGTCTTCTCGCTACGGGCCACCAATCAACCTGGGACGCCCCTGTGAGTGCCGATACCATTGCTGGCGCAGTGAGCCGGGAGAGCCTCTCTTTCCCATACCTCCGCATTAAACCCGAGACCACTGTGCCAGCCCAGCGCCCTCCGCCGGCTGGCAGCAAGATGACGGCTGCCAAACGATGGGGCTCCGTGCTCTAAAGATAGAAAATGACGTTTGGCCTACTGCACACCGGGATTTTGCCTGTGATCGCTGCCACAAGCCATCGGTGGTCTTGGTGGTGACGAAACCGCATGCGTATGTTTGCCCGCTGTGTCTAGACGGCGATCCTGCCGAGCAAACTGAGCGTTTTGACTAACATTCTCGGCAAGCTTAGAAGGAGTGGTTCGCTCGATAACAACAAACCCCGAAAATACCTCGCTCATTGTCCGGGCCACGCGCTATCTGGATCGTGGAATTTCGTTTCATGAAGAAAACAGCGGCAGTTTTTAATGAGAGATGAAGTAACCGATCTTTTAACTGAGTTGGCCCTTTGGGCGAATGTGGTGATGAAATCGGAAAGGGGCGATAGAATTAAAATTTGCGCCGCCTACGACGCCGGTCTGCAGCTAATCGCTGAGCGTACTACGCCCGGGTCTCCGCCCCGACCGGGCATTGAAGCTTGCATCCTGCAGCATGAGAAACTGAAGGCTGCCGAAGACATCAGCTGCGTAGGTTGGATACTGGCCGCGATCGCCACGCGTGTTGGGGAACGAGATCTTCCGAAATGGGAGGAAGCTCAGAAGGTCATTGGCGCCACGGTTCGGTTGCTTAGTCGCTACCGTCAAACTCGCGTTCATTGAAGCCATGGCCGCGTCGGCGGAATGGCATTACAATGCTGTCGAGCATTCCCTGTAGCGTTGCACGGACGATGACGCCGGTAATTTACGGCTGTATGAACTGAGTGCCTCCGTCTCCGGCTGCGTCAGAAAACAGGTAAGTCAGTCGTTGTCGGGTTGGAAAAGAGGAAGGTCGCTGGAAAAGCGGGGCCAACCCATTCGCTTGCACACAGCCTGGGTTTTGCCAGCTCCTCAACCGCAACGTGCTGTCAATCTTCGTCTTGCCATGTCTTGAACGCCGAACTGTTCACGCCATTGGCGCCGCTTTGTCATCCCGTGCCCCGAAATGAGGCCGTCGTTCGAACGATATGCGCAGTTGCTTATCCGCCAGAAACCGGCGAGCCAGATCGGTGTCGCGCTTACCCACGCGTGACACCCAGTCCGAAAACAGGCGAACCGCGCGCCGGTTCATATGCCGCGAAGGACAGACCAGCCAGTATCCCGGAAACTCGATGACCTCGAACTCTATCGAGACCGGAACCAGAGAACCCGACACCAGGTCCTCGAATGCGATGGATGTGCTTTCCAGGACCACACCTGCACCGTCCTTCGCCAGTTGAACCGACATTGACGAACGGTCGAAACGATAGGGATACGTCATGCGGGCGCCCTGGATACCGTTGCACGGCAGCCAATAATCCCACCGGAAATAGGCCTTCACACTGTCGATCAACCGCGCATGGCGAAGCTGCTCGCGCGGATCCGGTGAGATCGCGCGCAGTTCGGCAAGATAGGAAGGCGAGCACATCGGCAGGATCAGATCGTTGACGACGCAATCCGAATAAAGGCCGGCCCAGCCGCCGTCGCCATAACGAAGATCGAGATCGATGACCTCCGTTTCGAAATCCGAGAAATTGGGCGTGGCGTCGACGCGCAAATTCCAGCTCGGATAGCCCTTGCTGAACTCGGCCAACCGCGGCGCCAGCCATTTCTCGCCGAAGGAAGGACTGACGCGCAGGCTAAGCTGGAAGCTTTCGCGCTGCCGCACAATGGCATTACGCACCTCGCGTATGGATTCGAAAGCCTGGGTCGTGGTCTGGAAGAGCCGCTCACCGTCGATCGTGAGCGAGAGATGGCGCTTTTCGCGCTGAAAAAGCCGCACCCCGAGTTGGTGTTCGAGCAGCCGCAGCTGCTGGCTAACCGCCGAAGGTGTCACCTGCAATTCCTGAGCGGCCTTTGCCACGCCGCCGAGCCGCGCGACTGCCTCGAAATGCGTCATCGAATTGAACTTGATGTCTGACATCGTCCTCGTCAGTTAAGCTCAGCTACACAGAATATTAAGAAACGAGAATTGAGCCTAATGTCAATCGGTCGCATCATCCTATGGTCTCGGGAGGAGATACAGAATGGAACCGGGTGCAGCCCAAAGCTTGGGTAGTGCCGGCAGTTGGACAGGCATCGACCATGAAGCCCCTGATCGAGGCTTCCAATGTTAAGAAGAACTACGGCGCAACACGGGTCCTTCGGGGCGTGAGTTTTCAGGTCCGGCCTGGCGAAATCCACGCGCTCCTGGGCGGCAACGGCGCCGGCAAAAGCACCCTGATCCGCATCATCACCGGGCTGATCTCACGCGATGCCGGCGATATTAGCTTCGCCTCGTCGAAGGCCGGCCACACCAGGCCGATCATCGCGGTGGTGCATCAGGAGCTGGCGCTATTGCCCGAGCTGTCGGTCGCGGAAAACATCGGCATCGTCCATGCAAAGGCGGGCTGGTCGCAGATCAGCCGTCGCTGCATGCGGGAAATCGCGCTTGGTGCGCTCCGCCTGATCGACCCCGCGATCGGCGAAGAGATCATCGATCGGCCGGCACGCAAATTGTCCCTCCACGAAGGCCAGATCGTCGAGATCGCCCGCGCACTTTCGACTGGAGCGGAAGTGCTGCTTCTCGATGAGCCTACCGCGAACCTGACAGCCGCCGAGACGGTCAAACTCTTCTCGGTGCTAAAGCGGCTGGTGCGAGAAGAAGGCATCGGTATCGTCTTTGTTTCTCACCGTATGCGCGAAATCCGCGCGCTCTGCGATGTCTGCACGATCTTGCGCGATGGCGTCACGATCGCGAATGCCACGCCCCTGGCCTCGCTCAGCGACGCGGACATCATCCAGCAGATGGGCCAACACGCGCAGCGTCCAGCAACCCACCGCAAACCGCAAAGGGGCCTCCCCCAGAGCCCACCGATCGAGCTGCTGGGCCCAAACAACGTCAGGATCGCAATTTCGTCCGGCACCATCCTGGGACTGGCCGGCGCACCGGCGGGCCCGACCGGCCTCATTGCTCCCCTGGTGGGCGCCGGACCGGGGGCTGGCTGGCGCCTTTCGGGCGGGGGCTTTGGGGACCGTTTCTCGTCCCCAGTGGCAGCGGCGCGGGCCGGTATCGGCTTTGTTTCGGGCGACCGCGCAACCAAAGGGATCCTTTCGCAGCTGCCCATCGTCGATAACGTGCTTGCAGCACGCAGGGTTCGCGAGAGGCGGCGGATCGTAGCCGCAGCCGAGCGGCAGGAATGTCGTGATCTCGTTTCGGCGCTGAAGTTGAAAGCCAGCTCGATCTGGGACCTGCCGGCCTCGTTGTCCGGCGGCAACCAGCAGAAGCTTCTCGTCGCACGGTGGCTTGGGCTGCCGCTCCGGATGGTGGTGCTGGAAGAGCCGACGCGTGGCGTCGACATCGGCACCAAGCATGACATTTACGGTTTGATCCGGGAGATGGCCGACGCTGGCGCGATCATCATCTGGTGGTCGACCGAGAACGTCGAACTGCTCGAGCTTTGCGACGCCATTTTCGCCTTTGACACCGATGGGCGGCCAAAGGGCTTTCTGCCTGAAGAGCACTTCACCGAGGAGGGGCTCGCCGAACTGACGGGGATGGCGGCATGACCGACGCAACCGACGGCACCACCACGACGAAAAAACTCCGGACCACCACGTCGCGCGTCCCAGTAGTTCTTTTGTCCTACCGCACGGAAGCCGCGATTGCCGCTGCGATCGTCGTCCTGCTGCTGGCCGTCGGCATGTTGGTGCCCGCAGCACTCAGCATGGGCAATGTGCAAAACATCATCCAGGCCGCCGCGCCTCTCATAATCATGTCGCTCGGTGTTTTGCTGGTCGTCATTACCGGCGGAATCGATCTTTCGGTCGGTTCAGTCTTTTCCCTGACCGGAATGGTGACCGCGTTGGCGATGGCCAATGGCGGTGACGGACTGACCGCGAGTGCTGCCGGCCTGGCGGTCGGCCTTGTGTTCGGCTCGATCAATGGCCTTCTGGTCACGGTCGTCGGGCTCGCGCCTTTCGTCGTCACGCTCATCACCTACGCGGTGGCGGGCAGCCTTGCCTTCATCGTCACCAATGGGCGTTCGATGCCGATCGGCGCCCCGGATTTCTGGCTCCTGAATTCGGGCGAGATCATCCCAGGCATCCCGAACCATCTTCTGTTCTGCATCATCCTGATGGTCCTGCTGGAATACGCCTTGCGCAAGGTCGTCCTTGGACGCTGGTTCTACGCCGTCGGCTCATCGGCAATTGCCGCCCGGCTGCTCGGCATTCCGGTTCTGCGCATTAAGTTCGCGGCCTATGTCGCTTCGGGCCTGCTCGCCTCTTTCGCCGGGCTGTTGACGGTAAGCTACATCCTCAACGCCGAAGCCACTGCCGGCGCCAGCCTGATGCTGCAGGCAATCGCCGCCGTCGTCATTGGCGGGGCCAGCCTCTTTGGCGGAACCGGGAGCGCGATCGGCGCCGTGATGGGCGCGCTGATGATCACCTGTATCCAGAACGGCGTGAACCTCATTGGCGTGAACAGCTTCTGGCAAGGCTCGGTCACCGGCGCTGCAATCCTGCTCGCGGTTCTGATCGACCGCTTCAGCAATAACAACCGCATCTAGATCATCAACGGGAGGAACCAAGATGAAAATGAAGACAATCCTGCTTGCAGCATTGGCGGCGTCCGGCCTGTCCAGCGCATCATATGCTGAAGACAAGAAGACCGTCGCTTATATCGCCCCATCGCTGGATATCTCCTACTGGCAATGGGTCGGCTACGGCGTGAAGGAGAAGGCCAACGAGCTTGGCATGGACTATGTCGAGTACACGTCGGAGAATTCGCCCGCCAAGCAGATGGACAATGCCAGGACCGCCGTCACCAAAGGTGTCTCGGCCATTGTGATCGGCCCCGTTAGCTCGACATCGACACCGCCGCTGCTCGATTATCTGGCGAAGCAGAAAGTACCGATCGCGTTCGCCGGCATCGGGCCGCAGCCGGGCCTCACCAACTACACATCCTCGGTCACGGCGAACAACTATGAGACCGGCAAGGCGCAGGGGAAATTCACCTGCGAGCTTGCCAAGGAGCGTGGCGGCAACAAGGTTGGCATGCTGTCGCTGCCGCAGGACCGGGAGAATGCACAGAAATACCTCAAGGGCGCCAAGGAGGCGTTTGCCGCCGACGGCTGCGACCTCGTCCAGATGCTGGAAACGCGGGGTCTGACGATCAACGAGGCCGTCACCCAGGCAAACGACCTCTTGACCGCCAATCCCGACATCAAGGCCATCTACGGCATGTATGACGAAGCCGGCACCGGCGCCGCCAAGGTGGTCGAGACCCGGGGCCTCACCGGCAAGATCGGCATCACCGTGGCCGACGGCTCGCCGACCACGATCGCGCTGCTCAAGAAGGGAGCGCTCCAGGGCATCTTCTTCCAGGAGGCAGTAGGCCAAGGCATCGACGGAACTCAACAGGTCTACAACGCACTGACGGGCGCGGCGGTGACCCAGGATCTGGCCTTGGTCATGCCTCTTGTTACGGCCGACAAGGTTGATAGTCCCGAGGCCAAGAAGGTCATCGCCCGCGTCTTTCCCCCGAGCAACTGACCGCCACCCAATGGACCCGCCGGCTTGGCCGGCGGTCTAGACCTCAAGCAAGGAATCCCGACCGTGGCCGAGCTGCCGTTCATCGATCCGCACCATCATTTGTGGGATCTGGAGACCAATTTTTATCCGTGGCTGACCGACGGGGTTAAGCCGTCAGCCTTCGGTGACTACGAGGCGATCCGAAAAAGTTACCTTCTCGAGGACTATCTTGAGGACGGCAAGAACCAGAACCTCGTAAAATCGGTGCACCTGGATGTGGGGTTCGATCCCAGCGATCCGGTTGGGGAGACGCGCTGGCTGCAGGAGATCGCCGACAAGCGGGGGTTTCCGCATGGGATCGTCGGCTATGCCGACCTGTCTAGACCCGATGTTGGCGAGCTCCTCGACCGCCACATGGAACATCAGAACTTCCGCGGCATTCGGCAGTCGATGAACTACCATCCCGACGCCGCTAAGACATATCAGGCGCGGCCGGAGGTGAGCCGGACACCCGAATGGCGGCGTGGTTTCCGGGAGCTGGCGAAGCGACGGCTGAGCTTCGACCTGCAGCTCTACTATCCCCAGATGGGCGAGTTCCTCGAACTCGCGCGCGACTTTCCCGACGTCCAGATCATTCTCAATCACACCGGCATGCAGGTCGACGGCGCCGAGCATTTTGGCGCCTGGAAAAAAGGCATGCACCAGTTGGCGCAAGCGCCGAACGTCGCCTGCAAAATCTCGGGCCTCGGCATGGGCGACTGGACTTGGACCACGGCCTCGATTCGTCCTTATGTCGAGGAGGCGATCGCAGCCTTCGGCGTCGGCCGCTCGATGTTCGCGACGAACTTCCCCGTCGACAAGCTGTTCTCGAGCTTCGACGCCATTTTGAACGCCTTCAAGGAAATTACGATCGCCTACCCGCACGAGGAGCGGCTCGCGCTGTTCCATGACAACGCTGCCCGGTTCTACCGACTTTAGATCACCGGCAAACAGAAATAGCAGGAGAGTTCGACATGTTGCTGAAGGGCAAGGCCGTGGTGATTTCAGGGGCCGCGAGCCCTCGGGGGATAGGCCGCTCCACGGCAACGCTGATGGCGGAGCAAGGCGCGCGCATTGCTATTCTTGACCTCGATGAGCAACAGGCCCGTGACGCCGCCGAGTCGCTTGGGCCCGAGCACATTGGCCTCGCCTGTAACGTCGCCGACCTCGATGCGTGCAAGAGGGCTGCTGCCGAAGTGGCCGAAGCCTTCGGCAAGGTCGACGTGCTGTGCAACATTGCCGGGATCACGCAGCCCGCAAAGACACTGGATATCGGCGCGGCTGACTGGGACCGCATCCTCGATGTCAACCTACGCGGCGTGCTCCATCTCAGCCAGGCATTCATCCCGAACATGCGCGAAAATGGCGGCGGCTCGATCATCTGCATGTCGTCGGTTTCGGCCCAGCGCGGCGGCGGCATCTTCGGTGGCCCGCACTATTCGGCTGCCAAGGCGGGTGTTCTGGGGCTTGCCAAGGCCATGGCGCGCGAATTCGGTCCCGAAGGCATCCGCGTCAACTGTGTCACACCGGGCCTGATCCAGACCGACATCACCGGCGGCAAACTGACCGAAGCCATGCGCGCCGACATCATCAAGGGAATCCCGCTCAGCCGGCTGGGGGATGCGCGCGACGTCGCTGGCGCCTATCTCTTTTTGGCGTCCGATCTGGCCAGCTACATCACCGGCGCCGTGATCGACGTCAACGGTGGGATGCTGATCCATGGCTGAGAGGATAACGGATCTTGAGATGCCTCGCGCTGGCAGCAATGTCAGCCTGGCCGAACGAGCCTATCGTATCCGCCGACATGCCGTGCGAATGGGCCAAGTCCAGGGCCAAGGTTATGTCGGACAGGCGCTGGGTGTCGCCGACGTGCTTGCCGTCGCCTATTTCCATGCGCTTCGCTACCGGCCGGAGGACACGTTGTGGGAGGGACGCGACCGCTTCCTGCTGTCGATCGGACACTATGCGATCGCGCTCTACGCGGCTCTGATCGAAGCGGGCGTGCTGCCGGAGGAAGAGCTCGAAACCTATGGCAGCGATGAAAGCCGTATGCCGATGTCGGGCATGGCGCCATACACGCCCGGCATGGAGATCACCGGCGGCTCGCTCGGTCACGGCCTTGGCATTGCCGTTGGCATGTGCATGGGGCTGACGCGCAAGCGAAGCGACAGTTTCGTCTACAATCTTTTGTCCGACGGCGAGCTCGGTGAGGGCTCGACCTGGGAAGCCGCGATGTCGGCCGCCCACCACAAGCTCGACAATCTCATTGCCATTGTCGACTTCAACAATCAGCAGGCCGATGGTCCGTCGACGGCCATGCTCTCCTCCGAACCGGTGACCGACAAGTTCGAGGCGTTCGGCTGGCATGCGCAGCGCGTCGACGGCAACGACATCGAGGCGGTCCGCAAGGCCTTCGACATGGCGCGCGGCCTGAAGGAACCTCGTCCGCGTGTGATCGTTTGCGATACGCGCATGGCCAAGGGTGTGCCATTCCTGGAAACCCGCGACATCACGCATTTCATCCGCGTCGAACCGCACGAATGGACGTTAGCGCTCGAAGCTTTGGAAAAGGGACGTCCGCGTTGAGGTTGTCAAAGTTCGCGCCGCGCCACGCCGCCAATGCCGGTGAGCGCAAGACCACATCGGCGATGATCGCGTCGATCGCGCCCGATGGCGTACCGACACGCAATGCGCCGTTCGGGCACACACTGGCCAGACTGGCGCACCAGCGGCCCGGGATCGTCGGAATGACGGCAGACCTCGCGAAATACACCGATCTCCATGTCTTCGCACAGGAGCATCCGGACCGCTTCTATCAGATGGGCATGGCGGAGCAGGTGCTGATGAGCGCCGCCGCCGGCCTGGCGCGGGAGGGCTTCACGCCCTTCGCGACGACCTATGCCGTCTTCGCATCGAGGCGGGCCTACGATTTCATCTGCATGGCGATCGCCGAGGAGAAACTCAATGTGAAGATCGTCTGCGCCTTACCGGGGCTGACGACCGGCTACGGCCCCAGCCACCAGGCGACGGAGGACATCGCGATCTTCCGCGGGATGCCGAACCTGACGATCATCGACCCTTGCGACGCGCTCGACATCGAACAGGCCACGGAGGCGATCGCGGACTACAACGGGCCGGTCTACATGCGGCTTTTGCGCGGCAAGGTCCCTGTCGTGCTCGACGAGTACGATTACACATTCCAAATCGGCAAGGCACGCCTGTTGCGCGAGGGTGAGGATGTGCTGTTCATTTCCAGCGGCCTGATGACCATGCGCGCGCTGGAGGCGGCGAAGGCGCTTGAAGCCGACAGGATCGGCTGCGCCGTTCTGCACGTTCCGACGATCAAGCCTCTGGACACGGAGACGATACTTGCCGCGGCGCGCCGTCCGGGACGGCTAATGATAGTGACCGAGAACCACACCATCATCGGCGGGCTGGGCGAAGGTGTCGCCGCGCTGCTGATGCGGGAGGGAGTTGCCCCAGTCTTTCGGCAGATCGCCCTGCCCGACGAGTTCCTCGACGCTGGCGCGCTGCCGACGCTTCACGATCGCTACGGGATCTCAACTTCCGAGCTCGTGCGCCGCGTCCGCATTTGGAGCGAATGAGAAGTAAGAGCTCTCCCCATGCAACAGTTGAGCCATCGACTTGAACTGTGAGCTGGCTAACCCCGCCGCGGTTGTCGCGCTCGTCACAGCGTTGTGGACTAAGGACCTGGGCTTCCCTGATGCCTGTCAATCGGGCACATCCTGCGCGGCACTGATTGAGCACCGGCCTCCTGTTCAGATGCGGCTGGACGAGCTGTCTTCCAGTGGTAAGGAGAGAACTTCCTAGGATCTTGAACACACATCGAGGGCATTCGAGGACTTGGTGTCAGGCCCCCTGGTGCCGGTCTCCCGCGAGTTCGACGTAAGCAAGTTTCGGGATGTTGGCTCGTCTGTCCTTCGCGGCATATGGACCGGCGCGCGGCTCGCCTGTTCTCGGAACGGGTGTCACGGCACCGGTTTGGTCGAAGGTTGGTGGCGCGAAGCGAAAGAAGCTGGCCGCAACTACCTCGCCCGCCAGCAGGGCGACGCCGTCCTGGCCCCCGCCGGATACAACTTCTCGCTCCTGCTCCGGTGGCGGAAGGCTCTTTTGGGGCTACTCATCGCCGCCCTCAAAAGTCAGCCGAAGGAGCTCGAAGCCTGACGGCCGATTACGGACATCTGCTGTTCGAGCAGGCAATCCCGAGCGACAACGGTGTCGTTGACGAACTGCGGCCTCATTTCGAGTCCGCCCATCTCGACGCACGGGAAGTGTATCATCGTACATCAGGATCGACTTCCATCTGCGCCAACGGGCCCAGACTCCGGTATCATGCAGAGGTGGAAAGCTCATCTTCGGTCTGGCTCGCGATCCGGCTCGCGTTCGTGAGATTTCCCTGCGCCACCGGTCGCCGGGCTGAAGCGTCAGGATA
Source organism: Mesorhizobium sp. M0437 (assembly GCF_040321335.1). NCBI lineage: Bacteria > Pseudomonadati > Pseudomonadota > Alphaproteobacteria > Hyphomicrobiales > Phyllobacteriaceae > Mesorhizobium > Mesorhizobium sp. M0437. The sequence continues at coordinate 17,812 of NZ_JAMYRK010000034.1, read as the reverse complement.
TCGGCGAAGACGCGGCATTCTTGAGCGTCCAGCTTGGGCGCGAGCCAAAGAGTAAATTCGGATCGCAGCAATGTTACGATCGCAAGCGGTGACACTCGGTCCGTAGGCCCAACTTTGATCAATCGCGGCCGGGCGCCAATCTCTCACCGCAGGTCCCCGAGTGCGCGCATGCAGTGCCTCCCAGCATTTGTCGGCCGGCGAGCAACGAATTTGCCCTGCAGTTGATGACATTTAGCTGGCCAATCTGCTTGCGGTGATCGATGCGGGGGCAGCATTGTTGGGGTTTGCACGGAATCCGCGTCGCACTGAGCCGGCATCAGCCGCCCCGATCTCGCCCAGCAACAAGGACAGGCCGCACCTAACCCAAGGCCACCGAAGCGGCACGGACGTTCAGTCGATGTTTACCATTCGCTATTATCTTTCGCGAAGCGGCAAGGTTCTGAGTACCGCGCAAGTCAAAGGGCCTGCTCCAGACAATGGGGCGGGCCTTTTTGCGTCACTTTGGAGAACGGACTCCAACGAATTGCCGGTTACCTGAAAAATAGGCCCCAGGCTGTGAAACGTCGAACGTGGCCGGGTTGTTGGTGCATCCGCAATCGGTTGGAAGGCAGGCCCCATTCTCGCGATACTCTGCCAGCGTCAGGGCTGGGCCAGCGGTAGGTTAGGGCGTCACGACCCGCAACATGGCGGCGTCATAGACGAACGAAACACGATTTCGTCCATGTTGTTTCGCTTCAAAAAGGCACCGTCCGGCAGTGCGAAGGACGTCCTGAGCATCTGCATTGGGAGAAATTTCCGCGCCTCCAATGCTGACAGTCACTTTCACCCATGAGAGCGCGTTTAATTAAGTTGGGGTCAATTCGTGGCAGCAGGGTTCGTGCTATGAAGAAGGGACCGGTTCCCAACCGCGGCGAGGCACTTGCCTTCATCAGTGCCAGTCTCAAAGAACTGGAGGCACTGCGCGGCGGGTCTCGTGTATTGTCGCGTCGACTGACCAGTGCGCTTGATGCGCATGGTGGATGCGGTGGCTTCACCTGGGTGACCGCGAGCCCCATCGATGTTTCCTGGTCCAGGGAACCAAAACCTTTAACCGGTGCGAAGAAAAGGCATGACGTCGGCGCGAAAAAACAGCCGGACGGTCACTCCCTCCGCCAGATGCCCTTGATTTCATTAACCCTTTTGTCGGTATCTTCTTGCGGCCCCAATTTCGGCCCTAACGGACAGACTCGTCAGTGAGTCGTGGGGCTCGGGAACAGGAACTTGTACCCTTCCTTGAGAATCCACCGGGCGCGGGCGAGATGAGTTTCCCAGGCTCGGTGCGCCCGCTTCGGTTCCTTCTCGGGATCGATATGCAGCACAGTCCTGGCAACCACGCGCCAATCCTCGTCGTCATAGGCGGCGTCCAGCAGCCACATATACATGGCGACGCGTTTATTGTCGTATGGGGTGAGGTAGGGCTCGCTTGGCGCTTCGTCTGCGACCTCGGGATCCGGAAGCGGGCTGACCACTACGCCGCCTTCTTCGGGGTCGCCGATGACGCGCGCCGGCAGATACGCTGGAGCCGGAGGCGGCAGCAAAAAATTGTTGTCAGCTGCAGTGCTCATGGGCGCAATATACATTGCGAATAGTGCCCATTCAACGCTGCGATCAAGATGGACGCGGCACGAGTCTTGCATGGCGCTCAACACGGCGAAGACCAAAGAAAACCGCGTGCGCTCCCTCGGCCATATCAATCGATTTTATCCGACGTGTCACATCCGCGTGATCTAGCGACACCTAATTAAAGCGGCTAAGGGGGACCGTGGTTTGGGGAAAAATTCTTATGAACAGCCAAAAAGACGCAGAGCGTATCCGGGCCGAAATGTCGATCGCACAGGCGATTTACGACGCCATTTGCGAGATGAACGGATCTTCGTACAGGCAAGACAAAGTACCTTTGCGGTGGGATACTTCGTCAGGCACACCGTTGAGCCTGATGAGTATTGACGGCTTTTTCGAATTGCGGGAACTGGCCCGGCGGATAGCGTCGAAGATCGACACGCCTGCGCTCATCAGTCTCAAAAGCCACACCGCGCAGCCGTCGAAAAAGATTGACTTCCACTAGGGTAGATTTGCCATCGCCGTGAAAAGGTTGCTCGAGATCACGTCGAGGATGGCATCCACCTGGCCCGTGGCGCGGTTGTCGCGCTGGTCGACGCCATCCGCGCCTGCGAGGTCGGTGACGCTTGCGCCGGCCCAAGCACGCGCGCATTCTGCCCCGAACCAAAAACTGGGGAGGGCCGAATGTTCGAAATCGGAAGAGATTACCGCATCACCATGATTGTAGCCGTTCCGGGCGACTGGAGCGACGAAACTGGCGTCTGGACGGTCGCGGAAGTTGATGGGACGCTAGTGAAACTCACCAATCCCTACACCCCGGACACGATCATTAACACGGCGTCATGGCATTTCGTCCGCGCCGAGATTGTCTAGGCGCAACTTAGAAGTTGTCGAACAGCCCCGCCGCCATCATGCCGCCGATCAGGTCCTGTCCAAGATTGTTGGGGTGAGTTCCGTCTCCAGGACCCATCCAATGAACGTAGTTGAACTGGTTGATGATGAAGCGGCGGTACAGATCGACCACTGGCACCCTGTTTAGGGCGCAGACCTCAAGCATGGCGTTGGCGTAGTCGATCAGCTGGCTTCCCGCTCCTCCCGCAGTGCCGTCCAGCGTCCGCCATATCGGCGTCGTGAAGATGAGCTTCAGGTTCGGCCGGGCGGTCATGATCGTCTGGATGCCGTAGTTGATGGCTCCCTTGAAGGTCGCCCCGGTTATGTCCGCATTGGTGCCGATGGGGCACGTCGGGCCGGCGCCGGTGAAGTCGTTGGTGCCGAACGAGGGGATCAGGTAATCCAGCAGGCTGTAATCCACCGATGCCATGCGCGCTGCAATCGCTGGAAAGGTGCCTCCGATGACCGTTGCTGCGGCTATCTGTTGGGAAAAATCACCGGAGGCAATGGCATCGGCCAGCCGGTAAAACGAGAACTTGTCATAGTTCGCAGCATGGTTGGCCATGCGGGTACCGCCGCCGCCGCAGTTGGTGATCGTCATGCCGGTGCGCTGGGCAATCTTGGCGGTCGGCGTGATGCCCGGCCAGATGACACTTTCGATGATGCTATCGCCGAAGTGCGCACCGATCTTGCCGGCGAACTGCGAGGCCGGCACGGAGGCAACGTCCTTGGCCAGTTTGTCAAACCGGCCATGGTTATCGATCAGCCGGCCCGGTGCCTTCTGGATGGCCCAGCCGGGAAGGTAGGCATCCGCGGCCAAGGCCCCTGTCGGAAGGATGCGGAGCTGGTGATTAAGGCCGTAGGTAACGTCGTTCTGGGTGACCACGATGGGCAGCGAAATATACGTCAGGCCATTGACCGTTTTGGTTATCTGAACGGTCTGGGTCACCCCGGACGACACCGGAATGTAGTGGATGAACTGGATGGACTGGGCACTCCCCGCCATGAAGGCGAAGATACACCAGACAGTTTCTCCCACCGTCAACCCTGCTTCGGCTACGGGCGTCTTGATGTCGTGCAGCGTGGCCGGCCGGCAGCTTGATGGCCTGGTGCCGAAGGGCGAGCCTGCCGGCGCGTTGACCAGAACAGGAGGAAACCCGCCAGCCGATGCTCCGATCAGGGGGTTGCCAGCATAGTCGTTGGTGACGCCGCTGGCCGCAATGCGGAAGAACGGGTCGATGTTAAGCTTCGGGTGCGCATCCTCCGCCACCATGGCCGCAGATTGGAGAGCCCCGCCGATGTAGGTCAGGCGTGACTTGGCCTTCTGGACAGCCCAGCCGAGCACGAACAGGCATTCGCACCGACGCCGGCAGCGATGTTGAGCCGAACCAGCAGGCTCGTGCCAAACGTGACATCGTTCTGGGTCGGCGTGACGGTCAGCCCAACGCTCATGTAGCCCAGCCCGCCCGCCACTGCCGGGTTGACCGTGTTGCTCTCGTTGTGCGCCACCCCGGATGACACCGTGATGCTGCCGATGATCTGAAGGCTTTGTGCGGCGATCAGATCAACGATGATTTCAACGGGTTCACCAACCCGCAGGCCGAGGTCGGCAGCGGACACTTTGAGGTCCAAAAGCGTCGCCCCGACCGACAGAGACAAGGCGCCACGCCTGTCGTTCAATTTTGGCGAGGTGATATTCGGAAACGGCTTCGTGTCGGCGAGGGTGCGGCATCCCGCAGAATAGGAATATATTCCGCATGCCGTCAAGCACATAGACTTCGTCCTGCCCTCAGCGCCTGCTCGCCGCGGGCATTTTGGGGGGAAGCATGAATCAAGTTACGTGCGTTTGTAGCCATCAGCGTTTTGTCGGGCTGCGCTACTCGCCCAGCCGACATCAAGCCCATGCTGGTTTCGTCCAGCGTATACGCGGGCAAGTCCTGCAGCCAGTTGGAAGCCGAACTTTACCGAACGAGTTCCGACCTCGCGCCGATAATGGCCGTACAAGACAGAACCGCCCGCCGTGACGTGGACGGCGTGTTTTGGCTTGGCTTGCCGGTTGGCAGCATGATGCGACAACACGACATCAAGGTACGTGAAGCCAAGACCGGCGAGCTGAAGGGCAACATGAACGCGATGAACGCAGCCCGACGAAAGGGCGGCTGTGTTGCAGTCTGTAAGCCGTTCCAACGTTAAAAATTGTCGGGTTGCTCCCCGCCCTCGCGACTGCGGAGTGGTCGTTTCATCGATTGACTCGCGTAATGCACCGGCAGTTAATCTCCCCGCCAGGGCAAAAGAGGGGCTATGAAACTGGGAGCAAACGATGACTGTCCAAAAAGAAGACTATCGAACCAACAGAGCCGACTACGCCATAGCTGCGATGCATAGCCGAGCGACCGCTGAGGGCGATCGTGACGATTTGTTGACGAGGAAAAAGTCCCTGTGGGTAACAGATCGGCGATCTGCAAAATTGGCTGCAAACCCGTCCGAAAGCTCGCCAGAACCCAAGGCAAAAGCGCGCGGTAAGTGAATCGGACGCCAGCCACTTTCTTACCGCCGCGTACTTCGTTCGCATGGTTCGACTATATTAGATTTATCTAAAATACCACCAGCCAGTCGAGCGTTCCCGAACGCTCGCTGGTCAGGCCCAGCGGCCCCCCTAACCCAAGCTGCTGGGCCGCCCGCTAAGGAAGTGCGTGTATCGCTGATACGGTTGTCAGTGACCCCCTCCGTACCGCGGCCGCAACCACGTCACCGATGCCAACGCCCTGCATCGGTACCGCTCAAACGAATGGCAATTTTCTGTCTTGATGCGTTTAGTATCCATTGTCCGGAGACCCGCGCATGGGTGTCGCGTCGGAGACAAGTGACTCCCCTTTAAAGGCATCGAGATGCTACGAGCGCTGAAAAGTCAGTTCCTTAGACCTAAAGATCGGGCGATTTGCCAGCGGGTTGTCGACCAAATAACCGCCGACGCTAAATGGTACAGCACTTCGATAGACGGTCAGATTCTGGCCTCGACCACGCTGAATCTCTTTCAATCAGGGGTCGTAAACGAAACGAATTTGCTGGCACATGTTCGTGCGCGGCGCCACGACTTCACTAAACTGACAGGCTAGCTCCACCCGGGCGGAAACAGCGCGTTTCAGCAAATCGTGAATTGACCTGCATCCATGGAAGCCGGTTGGCGGCACGGCAGTTGGCTGAAGATCAAGAGCTACATGGTGGAAGAATATGACTTGCTCGGCGGGTGGACCGGCCGCTGCGATATTTGCTGTCGCGGCGGCCAACACACCCAAGTGGCCGGCTGCTGTCATGCGACCACAGAGCCGCCACGTCAGGATTGTGGAGCAATGACTTGTCGAAAGATCCGCGCGCAAACTGTTCAACGAAGAGACCCGCGATAGTCGCGGGTTGGCTCTATTGGATGGCGTAGCCCGATACTCAGCCATTCGTCAGCCTCTGCAGGCGCTTCTCCGCTTTGTCTAGCGCAATGCGGCGCGCGATGACCTTTGCGCTGTCACCACGCTTGGTGTGCTGTTTATCGCCCGGCAGTCTCACCAGACGTTGACCAGGGCGCCCCTTATCCGTGGCGGTTTCGTATTCTCGCCGTTCCATACTCACACTCCCTTGCGCACAGCCGCGCAGAACGCGCTGGAAAAATGCGAAAGATTCCCGTGCGGCCATTGAAAATGACCTGATGCATCGTGAGCTTCCAAATCTATGCGCAACTGTTCCAACTCGCGAAGCGGCACCATCGCGGCCTCCAATGCGGCGGCGCGCGACAGCAGCACGGCTGCCGTATGTCGCGACGCTCCCGCAGACGTTTAGAAATGATGTCAATGGCAACCATAAGATCGCCGACCAACTTGCTCAGTTCGGCGGCACGCTGCCGTTTTCCCGTCGCCGAGTCGGGTTCATCACCAAGCAGGGCTGCAACGCTGGACGGAATGGACGGACCGCGCGCTTCGGCCAGTTCTTCACGCAGGCTCGCAAGCTCGCGATCGGCCAAACATTTTTGGGAGTTTAGGTCCTGAAGTTGCCGTTCGAGTTTTGCGAATTCCGGGTCGACATCGGTCAATTCGGGCATTACGAAAGGTCAGCTTTTGACATTTTACTGGTCTCCAAAAAGTTCATTGATGACCTCGACAAGCGCGGCGGCATTGATTTCGACAGATTTGCGATGGCGAGAGGCCTGCCAGTGACTTGGCGCGCCCGCGCTGAAGCGTCGGGTGTCGATCCGGTCGATCGGCACGACTTCCGGCCAACTAGTGACTACGGTGATGATGGTCTTTGCTGCCCGTGCTTTCGCCTCTGGCGAGCCAGTTGCAGCGATCTCGGCCAGGACGTCTAGCTCTTCACCAGTTGTGGCAACACTGATAGCAAATGGCGCGCCATCAGGAACGCCTTCACGGCGCAGGGCGCGGTAATCGCGCACCGCGTCAACAACAGCACGCAAAGGCACGTCCAGCGCCGCGCCAAGCATGAGTGACGCCACGTCTTGCGGGCTGAGATCTGGAGATGTCCCAGGCGCACCGGGCGGCAGAACAGCGGCGTCCGTGAGTATGCGGGCTACCGCGCCCACGCGCCCTTCATCGAAGCCGATACGCCGCACAATGGCGGCTACGGCTGGTTTTGTCGTAGGCATATTTGATCCTTGAGTTTGGAAATTCGTGATTGCGATGGTTTAAAAAAAACACCGTCGCAGCCCTGAAGGCTGGACGGTGAGCGCACGCAGCCTGGCCGGAACGCGCGCAATAATTCCCGCCTCTGGTGCCAGATTGACGGGTTGCGCCTGACGATGACGAGGCGTAGGGCCCAAAGCGGGTGGGACGCCGAAGCGCCCCATTCGTTGCTGTTGCCCCTTTAGGTTTTTGGGGCCACGATTTGGCACACGTCCCTAAGCGGCCCTGATTCTCGGGTTGTCATTCGCCACCGCCAACTTCGCCCACTTGCCAGCCGCCAATAGCTCAGCGCCTCCGCGACGGTCTGCATATCCGCCTTTAGCGCCGAAAGCCTTGCCGACCTCAGCAACGTTGCCGCCTGCTAAGATGACCTCGATGACAGTATCGATATTGGCCGGTGGGGTGATCGGATCGGCAGTTCCAGCCAGCCGTACGTCTCCACGACTCCTGCCCAACTTAAGCTGGCCTAGTCCGCCTATTGCACCCAGAAAGAATGCGCCAGGTGCGATCTCTGGAGGATGGAAGCTGAAGCAAGTTGCCGACGTGAATACTGCGTCGGGATGTATCCACTCCTGCGATTTTATAGAGACACCTGGCGACACCGCATCCCAGTTGCCTGCTCGTGCCGGTTCCGGTTCGGCATCGCCGAGCCGCGGTTGGGCAGACGGCAGCGCTATGCAGGGATCCAACGAACGTGGATCTGGATTCTTCCCTCTTGGCCTGCCGTCCCTTCGGCTCCGGTCGACATGCAGTCCCGCGTCAGTGGGCAGGTTGTCGTTGGCGGCCTGCGGAAGGCGCTCTCGAACGATGAGCCACAATGCGGCGGCCCCCTTCCCGTCGTGCTTTTTCAGCCAATTCCAAGCTGGCCGACCGCCACGAAAACGAAGCCGTACAGCGGTGCGCTTCTCCGCCGGGTTGGCCTTCACGAAGGCGTCTGTTGCTTCTAGTATTTCCTTGCGGGTGGTCTTTGTCATGGGTGGTCATCCCAATTCGAGAAACCGGCCAGGCCGGGTAGTCCGTTTCCGCAATGCGCGGGACGGGTAGTCAGTCGTCATCCTTTAAATCTTCGGCTTCGTCCTTGAGCTTCTGCCAGTCAGCGCCGTGCTTCCGCAATAATGTGCGCGCCTGTTTGGCCGATAGGTCCGTGACTTCGGTAAGGTGCTCTACCTCAAGTTCTGCGCCCTTCTTAACGCGGCTATCGTCGCTCTTTTTCTTCACGGCCATATCTCCGCGCTCCTCGCCCATCGATCAGAGGCAACGAGCGCTAGTGAGCATTGTTCCGGACCTGTGGAACTATCTGCCCGCCGCATTGGTTTCTCCATTGAAAGGAGGACGATCATGCTAAAATTTTTACTTGGTCTTGGCGCGCTCATGCGGTGTTCCAAATCGGCCGAGACTTACAACGACAATCCTCCTAAGTCCCGCTTCAAGATGACCTGGTTTGACGACATTGCTGATAGCCGCCCTGAGAACTTTCTCATCAAGGGCGTCTCTCTCTCGATGTAAATAATCCCGGCCGTGTCGGCGTCACATTCTGGAATGTTGTCGACCACAACGCACCAGCGGAGGGCCTCACTGATATCTGCAGGTTCGTTGTCGGGTCGCGGGTGTAACAGTTCGCGCTTGAACGTGTAGTGGTCCCAGGCCACGTCTTCCGGCGCAACCATGATCGATCCGCCTGTCCTGGCCATATTGCCGTAGTGAAAACTGGCCAGCCTCTCTGCGTCGCCATTGTTGATAAGGTCGAGGAACGTTTTTGCTTCAGTGTGGGTGCGGTCATTCGGCGTCGGCTCCATGAGCGCGGCAACAGCGGCGCTGGCAATTTCGGCAACAAGAGAACGAGAAAACGTGACGACGCGCCCACCATGAGCGTTCGGCGCGAAAACGGCGAAGCCGCCATCGGGTCGCTTGGACACCTTTAGATTATGCGCATTGCTGTCATTTCAATCAATTCGCCAAGGAAAGCGGATGCTGACTAAGCCCTGCGCTTCTCGATCTTTGTCTGTTCGGTCGATGGGCCACTCCTCTTGCAGTAGGTGCAAGCCGGTTGCGAACTTTTCCCTATTGAAGTCCGGAACATCCTCTATCAAGCGGATCAGAAGATGCTGCAGGAACGCCTTCTCGGTAGCCTTCCAAAGCATAAACATTTCGCAACAGTTTCGGCATTGTGGCTCATGCTGCCGCGCTCGCGGCGATACGCTTATCAATCCACTCTTCGACCTCGGCACGCATATATGCACTACGTCGTTCGGATAGCGAAACGGGCTTCGGGAACCCCCCGGCTTCCGCCATCAAAATCAATAGTGTACGAGAAAGAGACGTGGCTGCCCCGCGCGTGAGCTTCTGTCGAGCCGGAAGCATATCCTTCAGGCCTCTCCGCCAGTCGGCAGGGTTGAAAGCCGCCTCGCCTTCGCGTAACCCATTACTGCTGCAATGCACATGCGGAGGCGGTCAGCAGTCTCTGGTATCTTCTCCCAGATCGGCTTCAGCGTCTCGACCACGTCGTCGCGCGCGATCTCGGCGATCGGCCTCTTGTGCAGCGGCTTGGCATATTCACGCAACGTCATCGACCACTGCGCGTTGTGCTTCCCATTGCGGAAAGACTTCTCCTTCACCGCTATCTTCATCGGAAAGCTAGCCGGGAAAGTGTCTCGCTTGACGATTCGAAAGACCCGCTGTTTATAGCTTTTTCATCGGCTTCTTTCGTTATCGTTGGCGTCGGAATTGTCCTGCCTGCATGGTTGGCTTTTCATGTTGGCGGTTCGGGTTTGGTTGGCCTCGTGTTGCTGTCGTCCAGCGTGGCGGGTCTGGTGCTCGCACCGGTCGCCGGCCATCTGGTCGATCGTCATGATGGAGCAAAGAACTGAGGTCTTTCAATTTGAACCTAATTCCCGCAGCCCCGACCGTGAGACCGCTCTTTTCGCGGACGCCGTAACCACATCTGAACAGGCGGAGCGTGTCGCCGCCTGTTCGCCCTCATCCGGCGAACAATTCCTTGTAACCGGTCGTCACCATCCAGTTCGCCCGATCGAGATGGCTTCGCACAGTTTTCCGGGCCCGCTCCGGCTCTTGCACCGGATCGATGCCGAGGATGACCTGCGCCATCTCCTCATAGCTTGCCTCGTCGGCACCTGCATCCAGGAGCCTCAGGTAGGTCGTGAAGTGCTGACGGTCGTAGCTGGTCAGGCTGTCAGACCAGGGCACTTCTTCTTTAAGACCTGGTTTAACGTCTGGATATTTCATCATGACATCGGGCTCCGGAAGTAAGTGATCGAAGAGCGATTGTTCTTTTCGACAGCCTAACCAAGGATGGGAAACATCGTAGCTAAGACACCATCGCGATCATGACCCGCAAGCGCCCGCTCGAGGCGATATGCGCATCTTCTGAGCGGTTCGACCCAGGTGAGGGATGAATTGCAAAAAGCTCAAGACCGTGCGGCGCGCACATCGGGTTTCGCATTGTTGGCCATCAAGGTCGTTTGTGACCACAGGATTAACAGGCAAAGCTTGTGCTTGAATTACCGTGATGCTCAGCATCGGTTCAACCACCCTATTCGAGTTCGTAGCGCCTGCCGAGGGCGCGCTGGCCGGGGCGCAGGTCACATCGAAAGTCAAGAACCGAAGCCTAGCTACCGCATCCGTAAGGGCTTCGTGAGCTGCGGAAGGACGACCTTGGGGCTTCATGGAGGGCGCAAAACATCTTTGGCGCTTCGTTTTGCCCGGCCGACAGCGCGCAGATCAACACGCGCACGACGGCGGATGCAGCGCTATGGTCCTCGGCGCCGACGAGCATCGCGATAGTCCTGCCGGGCTGTATTTGCTTTCAGCGGCGACCGCCACTATGAAGCGACGCTTCGCCGACTGTGTTTCAGGCTGCCCGGAGAATTTCATGACAGAAGAAGCCGCAAAAAACATTGACACCCTCATCGAGCTCACGGCCGATGTCGTCTCAGCCTATGTCTCCAACAATCCGGTCCCGGTGGGGGATCTCCCTGCCCTGATCGGCCAAGTGCACGCGGCGCTGAAAGGCACGGCTGCAGGCGTCACCGCACAAAAGCCGGTTGCGCTTACGCCTGCTGTCCCAATCAGGAAGTCGGTGACACCGGACTACATCATCTCCCTTGAAGACGGCAAGAAGTTCAAATCGCTAAAGCGCCATCTGTCGACCCACCATGGCCTGACGCCAGATGAATATCGCGCCAAATGGGGCCTGTCGGCAGATTATCCCATGGTCGCGCCGAATTACTCTGCCGCACGCTCGACTTTGGCCAAGACGATGGGGCTCGGCCGCAAACCGAAAGAGCCGGAAACGCCGGAGCCGGCACCGGCGAAGCGGACCCGCAAGAAGGTCGCAGCTTAGAATTTCGGCAATCGAGGTTCGTGCTGGAGCGCGCAGCTACCGTCGGCATCTGCGCAGAATACGAGAAGGCGGGGACAGCCCGCCTTCAACTGCAAACATCCTTGTTTCACAAGAAGCGCCTCCGCCAGCAATGTGCTGCGCCGAACCCTATTCTCGCCCGCTCTTGTCTAGCGGCCGTCAGTACATCCGGACTTGCCGCGTCCTTCCGGCTCTTGCCGGGGGCAGGAGAAAAATCAGCCAGCTTTGCTGAGGCTGCCAGCGGAAGACTTGCCAGTGCGGCGGTCCTGCTCGATCTCATAGTTGATCTTCTGGCCGTCAGCGAGGGTCGAGAGGCCCGCGCGTTCGACAGCGGAAATGTGGACGAAAACATCCTGACCGCCATTGTCGGGCTGGATAAATCCAAATCCCTTGGTGCTGTTGAACCACTTCACGGTTCCAGTCGCCATACGCGTATTCCTTGTAAAGTTTGCAAACGTTCTGGTTCGGCGATCATGCCGGGCCGGTTCATAGTATAACGCAGCAAATGCGAAAGACCGCAAGGCCCGGAGCGACACGCCGTGGTAGGCGCATCGTGGAGCCAGTGGACTGGCCGCGACCAAGCGGCAGTCGCAAAGGCAGACGAAACTTAACGCACCACGTGGTGAACCTTGCAATGAGGAGTCGGGGGCCGGCACCTCGTACGATCGCCATCGTCAAGAGGAGTCGAAGCATTAATCACTCCGGCCAGTGCGGATGCGATCGATCATGCGAGCGTTTTGCTGGATCAGTTCAAAGGTGAGTCAGGAACAACCGCCCAAGCGATCGACGACTTCCTGCTTGATCTGATGACCCTGGTGGTTGTTGTAGAAAACACCCGCAAGAGGCTCTACAATCTGGCAGGCGCGCGTGAGATTGACCAGGATCAGGCTTGTTCGAGGCTGATTAGAGCGCCCACTCTCGCGAAGAAGGGGGCCGATCTGATCATCGACAAAATCGAGCGCAGCAAAGCTGACCTATGGGTGATCGCTGCGCGATTCCTCATGCGCCACCCAGCGTCTGGATCAACGACAACGAGGGCTGCGGAACAAGCCTCGTCAGCGCCACCTGTTGCGACTTCTCAACCCACTCTAAGGGTTGATCGGTGGAGGGAAGCCGATGCGATGTGCACCAAGTGCAGCTTTGGGATTGCCGAGCGCTTGCGAGTGCAATCTGTGCCCGGCCACCCATGACATCCGGCATGCGGACCATCAGCAGCATAATCAGTCGCAGGTGACCGATTCAAAAAATGCGTTGGACGGGTCGATTTACTCGGGAACATGCGAGCATGGAAAAGGTGGCGGCCATCCTCATTGCATTTTGAATATTCTGCGGCTTCGCGATGGGCCTACTAAAGGCGACTGCGTAGGCGATATGGTCATTATGGCGGTCATGCTGACGGCAAGACATCAGATCGGGAGCCTGGGCCTAGGCTCCGGCGGTGAGCCGCTTTAGTCGTGGCTTGGCCGATAGCAACGTCTTCGAAAATGGTTGGAAAATGCATGGGGGCGGTTGGACGAAAGCGTGCGATCGGCCTAGACGACATTCGCACTCCCCCAAATCCGCCGAGAGCACTATGAAGCAGCAGCGACCTTTTGTCGTCGAGATCAAACAGAAGCGTGGGCTCATGAAGCGGCCACAGTCAATCTGGGGCGGCATCGACCTGGCCGCCATCGCGAACGATATCGCGGAAGCGAAGACTGAAGGTGAGATCGCTGAAGTGCCGATTCTTCCTTGTAAAGATATCCGTTCTCGGCCCATGGCCGCCGTTGGTCAAGGGGTCCCCGATGCCAAGGACGTGACCATTCCCGACGGATCGCTTCCTAAGCAGCCGACGGTTGAGAAAGCGCCGGTTCCGAAGGCATCGAACCCACCGACTGAAGACAGACGGACCCGCCAGAAAAAGCGGTGGGAGAAAAATGTTGCTTTGCCGAGAGGTGAACGATGGAAGCGGCGCCTGCCATGGGTGCTCCGCCAGCGCCGGGCTGTGCCGTAGGTCAACCGCACCAGGATTGAAGCTGCCCGTGTCGAACTGTCCATGACGGGCCGGCAGTGCACTTGCCTATCAGACGCCCTCGGATTTAGGGGCGAGAATGAAATAGAAAACGGGCTCAGGCTGGCCAGGCATCGGCTCTCGCAAAACAGCCGGGAAAGTTGTGGCCGTTTCGGCGTGTACCGCGAGCGCGGCAGGTGTCATTCCGAGTGCGGCCTCAAAGGGCCGGCTCGGCAGAGGCGCCAGCCGACGAAAAAGCGCTGCAGCTCTCGCCGCATGGCGCGCGGCAGCGACCCGCTTTCCCTCGCGGATTTTCACCCCGGCCGCCGCCAACAGGATCAGTCCCTTGAAGAAAAGGCGATGCTGAGTGCTTTGTTTCGCAGCGTGCCAAAGAGGCTCCCAAGCCTCATGGGCTTCCCAGTAATAGCCGTGATTGAAAAGGTCGATACCCCATCGGAACGCGTTTGAGCTGAGTGATTCCTCGACGGCAACAACGGTCCCCGGGTCGCTTTGGTAACTGTGACCCAGCGGGTCGCGAACCGGATGCGGATGTTTGCCAGGCAGGTATGCGTAGCCCGGGAAATTCTTTTCGGGTAGCAAGCGACGACGTGACATAGACCCCAGCAATCATGAAAGCACGTCGATGACAATTCATGTCCTATGGAATCTGATGGGACACCGCCTGCATTGGCTGCTGGGTCCTTCCATCCCTGAGATTTCAGCCTCCGCCGTACACGCACGACGCCGGACGTCTTCGGTGGCAGACGCCGATAGCGCTTGACCGTCTTGAAGCCCGACTACTCGCGCACCGAAGACTGACGCTGCTTCTGCGAGCAGCAAGCCCGGTCGCAAGGCCGAAGGCGACCCCAAGGTAGTTCGGATCGATCTCCGCCCGGAGCCAGTCGCGCCGGCGTTCAACGTGAGCAGTTTGATGACGGGAACGAAGCTGGGTCTCACTGCGGAGCGGCTGCTGCTGGCGGGGATTCGCGCGCTGGTGCCTCATCGCCGCCGCGCCATCTGCTTAGCCCAAGGTAGGAAGCGGCGCTCAGCCGGCTAGAACCGGGCGAAGTGACCAGAGCTCCGAAGTTTGGCTAGCAGGATGATGGCCGTTCCGCGGTGGTCAACCCTCGCTTGCTCACGCAGCGGAGACGCATCCCAGGCAGCCAATTCTGCCACCAAAAGGGCGGTGTCCCCGTTTACCGATGCGCATCTAAGTTGTCCGTACTTGTCCATCACGATTATTGCTGTGCCGGTGACGCCATATCCAATCGCGGCCATCCGCTGAACGCAAATATCGCCGTCGACACGAACATCGAAAAGAACCGATCCTGCGGTTTTCTCCGCAGCGTCAGCCACACGATCACAGAACGGCCGATGCAGGCCTTCGATATTGCCGAGTGACTGCTCAAACAACGCCAATTCAACATGCTGCGCCACCATGCCTGCAAAATGCGCGCCGGCTGGCACAATCGACAATAGGCCAGGGCTGACTATCCACGCACCAATCGCCCTCCCGATGCCTACATCGCAACTGCGCTCTTGGCGGGCGCTACTTCGCTTGTCCGCGGCATGCCCAAGCCGTTGGAGCGCTCCTCGAACAGATTGCCCATAACATCACAGCCCAAGATGGCCAATAGGACGAACAACCTTGTAATATCGCTTCATTCGTCCTCCCGAGCGCCGCGCTTCTTTTCCACAAGCGTTTCGGCTTGCCGGAAATTAGGAATCCGCATGGCTTTTCGGTTGGGTGTTGGCAGGAAGACTTATGCGCGGGCGAGGATGGATCAAGGCGTTGCGTCAGGACGACGCTCGGCAAGTGCGTGCGCATTGCGGAACTGGAGCGCGATCTCATGGCGACCAAATGAGGAGTCTCGGAATTATTCTTGGACGATTTCGCGAGTCACATTCTTCCTGCCAGTCGAACCGGCAGATTGCGAATTCAGTGGCGAGTATATGTCCGCGATTTAGCGGAACGACTGTCCCGTTTTTGCGAAATGCGCACTCACTCAGCGGAGACGCATTCCACGCAGCCAATTCCGCCACCAAAAGGGCGGTGTCCCCGTTTACCGACGCGCATCTAAGTTCTCCGTTGTTCCCCAACACGATTATTGCTGTGCCTGTTACCTCAATCGACCGTTCTGCGATCGTGTGGCTGACGCTGCGGAAAAAACCGCAGGGTCGGTTCTGTTCGATGTTCGCGTCGACGGCGATAGCTGCGTTCAGCGGATGGCTGCGATTGGAAATGGCGTTTAAATCCTAACGGGATTCAATAATCCCTGTGGGACGGCACGTCCTGTGTCCTGCAGCGCGTTGTTGAGCGCATGGCCCATATAGCGGATTGATGGTGGTGAAGGCCTCGGGCTCTCCTCGGCTCCGGCACCGGCACGGAACGTGTCGGCCGGCACCGCAAAGGGCGTTCGGCCGGCCGGAGAGAGGTCGAGGCAGCAAGCATTCCCAGTGGGGAAGTCAGGCTGTTTGGCTGTCGCATCCACGAAAGGTCGCGCCACAGAAACTTGATTGCCAGTCAAATTTTGTTTTCTCGACGCTTCACGAATTAGCATTGGATGCTTCGCTGTTGGGCGTGAAGGAAGATAGGCTGGGGATGGCGCGGCCCGAGCGAACCCACAAAGCCTTCACACGATGCAGATAAGGCACGGGACCTCGTCGAAAGTGTCGACAGGCTGGCTGGCGTTGCTCATGACTGAGCGGAAATAGAGCACGGCAAGACGGTGGAGACCATCGCGCTCGACAGCAAGAACAATTCTCCAGAGGCGATCATCATTATCGATCCGGCGGTCGGGAGGCCTGGTCGGCTTAGCGGGGCTACGACGATGCGACATCCAACAGATATGCGGCATGACTCGGTCAAGGTCGGTGCTGGAATTGCCGCCCGAAAATGGAGTCTTGGCCCAGGAATCGAGCCGCCATCGCGGACGTTGCACCGAAGCAGAGCCGGCACTGTCTCAAGTCCGGATGGCGAAGTGCGCAGCCGATGAAAGCTGCGGCAGTTGGGGACGCGTACAAGCCGTATATGATGACGACATTCGGGGCGCCACGGAGGCGTTCCGCGTTCCTATCGCTCGAACCATGGCCATCGACGAATACGACAGGCCATCAGGTCCGCCGCGCCTTAGCGATAGATGAGTCGCAGCTTCGCCGTGCATAGCGTGATCGCGGAAGTTTGCATTTACGCGCTCCCGTCCGTTTCATTCTCCTCATCGATTTCGCGCACGGGCAGATAGGCGTTCGTTTCCAACCATTCCCGCAGCACGATCTGAATGAGGTCCGCCCGGCCGATTTCCATTTCGGCAGCAATGGCGTTGAGAGCGTCCTCGGTGGCCGGTTCCAGCGGCACGCCGGCGACGTTTCTGAGCATCAATGCCGCGCGCCGCAAGATGATCTGCAGATCCGCGCGCGAAACGTGTGTCGCTTGGCAGTTAATTAGTAAGCGCGAATTTCCCCGCACCTTTTACTGTTGAGTGCTCTGATGCATGAGGCGTCACCAAAATAGGTGGACACCTTGTGTGCGGTCGCCGTCAATGCCGATCACATCAAAGGAAACGGCCCGCCCATTGCCGCATGGAAGCGTGACAATGCTGCTCGACCTCCTACATGTTAATGCATCACGCAATATAGTAGCCAATCACCCACCCGGCCAGTTTGCTGCCTTTGCCCGGCTCTAACTACCCCTGAGGAATGTCTATCGACATTCCTCAGGGAACTCGACGCGAATGTCTGCAATATCCGCTAAGCGGGCAGAATTTCTGCGACAGCATTTGCTGAAACCCTACTTCACAACAGTGTGGCGCTTCCGGCCGAGCGAAAGCCGGATCGGGAGGTCTTGGGACGATATCATTGTATCCACCTCGACGACGTTGCCGTTGATCCGCACACCTCGTCCCGAGATCGCCCTTCGCGCTTCCCCTTTGGAGGAGGTCAATCCGGCGCGTACCAGCAAATCCACAAGGGCTACTCCGGCCAAGCCCTCGGCGTCATTTAAATGAAGCGTCGGTAGCCCCTCTGCGGCTTCGCCCTGCCCAAATGCTTGGCTAGCCGTGGCCTCCGCCTGTTTGGCGGCGTTAGTTCCATGTGCCAGGGCCGTAGCTTCGTTGGCGAGACGTTCTTTGACGGCGTTTAGCTCGGTTCCTTCAGCCTGTCCAAATCGCTCGATCTCGTTCATCGGCAGATCGGTGAAAAGCTTCAGGAACCGAACGACATCAGCGTCTTCCGTGTTACGCCAGAATTGCCAGTAATCGTATGGCGAAAGGCGAT